>DNWZ01000342.1 GCA_003506095.1 Planctomycetaceae bacterium
CCAGGCAAGAAAAAGACTTAGGTACAATGATGCAAACTCATTTTCATTGGCGACTGATCTGCGGTGCCCTGTTGATCTTAACGACCGCTGGCACGGCATCGGCCCAATCGGTTGACCCAGCTGCGCTCGCCCGAACCCGCAAGCAAGTTAAAGTGCTCGACGGTATCTATAAGAATGCTATCGTTTTAGTGACGACACATTTNNGGCTGGAACCGCGTTCAAGAAACTTTTCGATGTTGCTCGCGAAAATGATTGGCATCACGTCCGTTTGATCGATGCCACGGGCGATCCCTACGAAGCCGAAAATGTTGCCAAGTCTGACTTTGAAAAATCGGCAGTTGCACAGCTTGTCGCCGGTAAAGACTATGTCGATCAGCCCGTCTTTAGGGACGGAAAACCGATTCTGCAAGCCGCGACCAGCATCCCGGTCGTGATGGACAAATGCGTCATGTGTCACGACAATTACGCGAATCTGCCAAAGGGTAAGGCGATCGGCGCACTGACCTATGAGATTGCGATCGAATAACCTTTCACTCGTCTATTTGCAGCCCCGAAACGGTCGGAAGCAGTTATGAATCGCAAATGCGTCACGGCAATCGTCATCCTGCTTTCGATCGGCGGCGGTTTATGGCTTATGGAAGGCCCGTTGTGTTCCCAGGAGCCGAGTGTTGCCAAGGCGGGCCAAGTTGACGCGGATTCCCCTGCAATCGCGGCGGCTTTGCAAACATCTGCGGTTCAGCACAAACGCGATCGCGCGAAATTGCTTCACGAGACTTTGCACGGTGCGTTGTTGGTCATGCACCGCGACTTCTTCAGCGAAGAGACATCGCGAGTCTTGCCATCGCAATCGCTTTTAAGCGTTTTTTCGGAACTACATCGCGGCCATGGGGTCGAGGTGCGGTGGATGACGGTCAGCGGTGACGAGATGAATGAAGATCACCGACCGGCCACCGCGTTTGAGCTCGAATCGGTTAAGCGAATCAAGCAAGGTGCGGAGTTTCACGAGTCGATCGACGCCGATGCATATCGCTACATTGGGCGCATCCGCTTGGCATCGGAATGTTTGAAATGCCATGTCAGCCGACGAAAGAGCACGGAAGATCGGGCGTCGGGATTGCGAATCACGATCAAACACGATACCGCAATGTCTTCTACTGATGATTGATTGTGGTGCCGTCTTGATGTTCATATGAATAACGGTTTTTCCGATCGTAATCGATTTCGGTCGCAGGCTAAAGCCTGTACACCACCGCGGGGCATGCCGGTTATGCTAGACGGCGCTGAACACTTCACAGGATAGGGTGCTTGGATTAGAGTGAAAATGCGAATAAGCGATCGCACGCTATCGTTTTCTCGCACCCTGTTCCCGGTTGGTCACCTTGCCGAGTAAACGCATGATTCTGAGCGATCGGTCCACGTCTGGTAACGGTTTATCTCTGCGCCAGTGTTGGGCTGGACGAATTGCTTTCGTGATGGCATTCGCTGTATTACCCAGCAATTTGTGCACGGTTTATGGCGAGGATCGACGCGCGGGAATCGTTGAGCACGAGGTTCAATCCGCCTATTCGGTGATTCGAATTCGTCGCTTGGGCAACATTCGATCGATGATTTTCGTTCGCGACAACGGCGAAGAGGCTTACCAGAGCCAGATCAATTTGGCGAATCCTCATCTTTTGCGGTTCAACTATTTGCAGCATATGTTTACAAGTTATTTGCTGCAGCCTGAACAGAAAACGGTTCTGGTCGTTGGGCTTGGCGGCGGCGGGATGGTTCACTTTCTGCAGAAGCATGATCCTTCGTGCGAAGTCGATGCGGTTGAAATCGATCCGATGGTTGTTCAGCTCGCCGAGCGATTTTTCCTTCTCAAGCGAACGAAAAACGTCCGGCTGATTGTGGCTGACGCTTTTGAGTATTTTGAGCAAGAAGAAAAGAAGTACGACGTCATCTACATGGACGCTTTCCTAAAACCGTCCGAATCGACGGATCGAACAGGCGCACCCTTGCAAATGCGGACGCTGGATTTCTATAAGCAGTTGCAGTCGCGTTTGACCGACGGTGGGTCAGTGGTTTTCAATATCAACCCTCATCCGGCGATGCGCGAAGATATTGCAACCATCGTGGAAGCATTTCCACAGACTTATGTTTTCAAGTTGCCAAAAGCGGAAGGTTTCGTCGCCATCGGATCGATGCAACCGGTCCGCTTAAAGCCCGAAGCGATGCGAACGGCAGGGCGTTCGCTCGACAGACGATTCAAGACGGGCTTCTCGTTTGATACGCTTGCATCGCATTTGGATGCCACTATAAGAAACTAAACACCTGACCGAAAAACAGGCTGACCCATCAACGGGGTTCTGGCTGACACGCCTGGTTTACACGCCTGGTTTACACGCCTGGTTCCGCAGCGGCTTCGCCTTTCTTATACGTTGTATAAACAAAAATCGGAATCGAAAGGTCGTCTAAGTGCTGATGAATCAGTGGTTTAACATCGGCCCAATCGAGTCCACCAACACCGGTGGCCAATTTCGGAATTGCCAGGCTTTTGATTCCGCTGGTTTCGATGTCATGCCGCAATCGCTTTAAACAGTGATTGACGTTCGCGACGGTCGCCTTGCCCGCTTTCGTGCCGTGCCCGTGATCGCCCTCTTGTGTCATCAAGTTAAAGATCCGGATTCCACCAACGCCAGACCATATCCAAAGCTCACCCGGCTTAGGGTGGGTTTGGTGAGCGTAGTGGCGAAAATCTTTCGCTAGTGATGGCCAGTTTTCTCGCAAGGAGAGTGCAAGTCCGCTATCAAAGTGATCATTGGGGGCGACGCCGTGCGCGATCGCTTGAGCTTTCGTCAGAAGCAGGTCGCCTGATACTTCATGAATCATTGTCGAAATCCTAAATGGGAGGAGAAGAAGTTAGGTGGGTGATTACCATCGCCATTTTACCAGTTTAAAATTTCTGCCCCAGTGCCTGACCCGGTGGAGCGACCTTTAGCCACAGTGCAAAAACCGGTCAACTGACAACGACAAATGGTTGCGTTGGCGTTGCTTTTGTTTTTGTAAAACTGCGATAAAAATTAAAGTTTGCGAAATGGGGGGGGCAGTAGGAGACGGTTGCAAGATCGGTTGCACTTTCGTTATTCGGGCGAAGAATAACGTTTCTAGGCCTACATGCGACTATCGGTAGCGATTATTCCGGTAATGTTGTAGATCTGTTGGATCTGGTCCGATAAGACACGTGTCGGACTCGATCTCCTTTAAGCGACTTCGCATCGCGTGAAAAACGAGTGACGTAGCGGGATTCGCCGGAATTCCAACTGCTCAAGCTCGCAACAGAAGTCTGGCGACATCCGCTACGCCTGAACGCGTCACGGGTCGATCTCATGATGCCTTACCGAGTTGGCAGTGAGGCCATCACGGTGTGGTGAATACAGTATCGGTGTGGAGAGAGTTTGCGGGAGCGACATTGGTTACTCACCTTCGAAAGTTGATGGCCATCTTTGTCGCCTCATTTGTCGGAATTTCCGCCGCGATGGGTAACGGCCCAGTCGTCGTGCCGACCGTACAGCCCGACTGGGTATCGGCCGCTGTGGGCGTCGCATCTGAAACGGCGGACGAATCTTCGCAAGGCCAACAGTTGGCCAGTCCTGTGGACGGGTTGGATGCAGCCGCGCTGCAAACTGAACTTGACCAATTGCGACAACGTCTGTCGGTTCTTGAACAGCAAGCTGAGCAAACGCTGCCCGCCAAAGTTGAGCCTGAACTCGAAGCAAAGTCGCGCGCCGACGTGTTCGAAACCTCAGGTGGTAAATGGACCACCAGGCTCGGTGGTCACATTCAGTCCGACTACATCACTTGGGCGGATGCTGATCCGGCGATAGCGGATACCGAAAACTACTTCAGTTTTCGACGTTTGCGACTTGTGGCCGAAGGTGTTGGATACGAGCAGTTTGACTTTCGATTGCAAATGACACTCGAACCCGGCTCAGGTTCAACGAGTAACATTTTTGCGTCGCCTGACGTGAAAGATGCTTACGTCACGATGAACGATATTCCCGTCATCGGACGCGCTCGCGTTGGCAATTTCTTTGTACCGTTCAGTTTAGAACAGGTAACCAACGACACCAACAATATCTTTAACGAACGCTCGATTCCGACGGAAACCGTATTTGCAGCCAGTCGAGAAATCGGGATCGCATTCTATAACGCGACCGAGGATGAGCGGATCACATGGGCGACGGGCGCGTTTTTCGACAATATCAACGACACGATAAAAACACGTCTGGATGACAATCAAGGGTTACGGCTTGCTGGTCGTCTGACAGGGTTGCCGTATTACTATGAACCCTCCAACGGCCGACACTTGGTTCATACCGGCGTTGGTGTCTTGCATACACATGACCACGACGGATTGGTTCGATTCTTTGCGCGACCGCAAATCCAACGTGGGCCGATCCTGATCGACTCCGGGAACCTGCCTGCGGACAGTTATACAACCGGCAATATCGAATACGCTTCGGTATGGGGGCCGATCGCGATTCAAGCCGAAGCTTTCCTGGCATCGGTCAACCTCGATACAGGCGGCAAGACAACCATCAACGGTTCTTATGCGCATGTGAGCTATTTTTTGACCGGCGAGAACCGCAATTTCGAACGCTTTGGACAACATGGTGCCCAATTCGGACGAGCCGCACCCAATACAAACTTTTTCATCACACCAAAAGGCATTGGTATGGGAGGCTTGGAAGCAAAAGCGCGTTGGTCAAATCTTAATTTGACAAACTTAGGAAGCGGCGAGTACAACGATTTCACGTTCGGATTCAACTGGTATTGGTCGGACCGTACGCGTTGGATGTTCGACTGGATTCATCCGGTAACCTCCGGCCAAACGGTGTTTGGTGACACGGAATCCGATTTGTTGGCGATGCGTTTCGACGTCAACTGGTAAACTAAGAGCGTATCTGACAACGAAAACGAAAACAATCTGGCCATGCAACGATGAAAACGACATCAACCTTATTCAAGCACGACATGTTCTGTTTGCGGCCGTCTTCCTTGGACGCTCAATCGATCGCTGCGGACGTCTACGATCGGACGTGTCGTACCAGTTTTGACCAGCCGGGGTTTTGCGTGGTGAACGTTGGCGACACCATCGGTTCCGTCGCTTTTCGTCAACTGATGGCAGACATCAAGCGTGAAATGGCGGCGATCCATTCGTTGAAGACAGGTAAAACACTGATTTATCTGTCTGTGGCACGGTTTGATCAACAGGAATCGACCAAGCCACACCTCGACGGTGGTCCTGATGAGTGTTTTCTGATGCTTGGTTATGAGCCTAGCGAGATTGAATCCGAAATTGAGATCTCTGATTACACGAAATGTGCATTTGATCTCGGCTTGACCCCCAAAGAGTTTATGGCCAAGCATAACCCGATGTTCAAGGCGGGGCACGAAATGCTGCGTCCCTACACGACTCGCGTTGTGTGCTTTTCGCCAAGCAGTTTCCAAATCGTCTGCATCAACAACTCATCGGCCCCGTTTTCAAGCAGTTCCGCACACTGGCAGGGTACGCTTCACACCGCGAAAATCCTCGCTCCAGACGAATCCAAACGCCGCGTTATCAATTCGACCATGATTGCCAGTGCCGCGCCGGGATCGATCGATCAGGTCGACGAGGCCACGCTGAATCATTTTATACACACTTCCGAAGTCAAGCGGCGCGGATACGACAAATCGCATCTCAAAGACGATGTTTAGAAGTTAGGTCATCGCAAGTATTATCGCGTCGGTCGCCCGTTTAGCATCACATGATGCTTAAGAATGTGGAACTTGGATGAACTCAGGCTGGAAGCCTAAGCCACTTTAGGGATTGACCACAATCGAGAGTGCGCGCCCCATCGGTTGTGATCGGTTGAGCGTGATACACTGGGTTGACTTTTGCTTATCTCAATCAACAACGGATGAAGATCTTTTCATGTTTCGATTTTTGGCTTGTATCGCTGTTTGCTTGATATCGATCCCGACCCGGGCGGTCGATTTGCCGTCGTCGCCGGTGGAGCAGTTTTTGCATGAGGGCCGTTTTGCCGAGGGCGAAACCGAATTGCTGCTTGCCTTGGATGCCAATCCATCCGATGACGAGGCTCGGTTTGGGCTGGGGGTGCTGCAGTTCGTGCGTGCCGTTCAAAACCTTGGCCAATCGCTTTACGACTATGGTGCGATTTCGGGAATTAACAACCAACCGTTTCTGCGATTGCCGGTACCTTTGAATAAGAATCCATCGGCGATCAGTTATAAAGAGCTTGGTCGAGTGCTAGACGCGTTTGCTAGCGAACTCGATCGCGCGGAGAACACTTTGGCCGCAATCCAAGGCGACCAAGTGAAGTTGAAACTGCGACTGAGTGGCGTTACCTTCGATTTTACGGGGACTGGTAAAGAACAGACTACGCTGCTTCAAGTGCTTGTCAATTTGAACGGCGGACGACTTGAAATCGAGAAAGCTAATCCTGATTTTCGCGTTCATTTTGACAGGGGCGATGTCGCATGGCTGAGGGCTTATTGTCATCTGTTGTGCGCGATGGTTGATGGTTATCGAGCGTTTGACGAGGAGCCGGGATTTGAGCGGCGAGTGAGCATGGTTTTTCCCAAGGTGGAATCGGTAACAGACAGCAATCCGAATATCGATTGGCAAGGTTTAAAATTAGTGGATGCCCCGCGATTGCGAAGAATGCGGCTTCACATTGTGAAAGTGTGCGAGTTGAACCGAGAGACGTGGGCGCACTACCGCAAGGAGACCGACGACGATTTCGAGTGGTTGCCCAATGCGAAGCAAACCGACCAGCTCGGTATGCTGTTGACCGACGAGCGGATCGATGCTTGGCTGGGGATGATGACTCAGTTAGAAGGATTGATGACGGGCGAACGATTGGTGCCAAGCAACTTGCTGCGTGCAATCGCTAATGAGCATCCGCCCGGCCAAGGATTGAACGTAAAGACATTGCTGGACAACCCGCGATCCGACCTGTTGAATTGGAATCGTGTTAACGCAGAGGGAATCGACGCCAAATATCTGGAGCCAGAGGCAGGGAAACCAGCGCTTGACTTGAATGCACTCTTCAACGTGTTTCGTATGTTTAGCGGTCCGTTCGGGTTTGCCCAGGCCGCCCGGTTGAATTAGCCAATCGTCAAAGCGAGGAATCGATTTCGGATAGGTTCCTAGTCCAACGAGCGTGGCTGGAGCTGATAGAAGAGGGCTCGTTTTTGGTCGGGCAACGCGTAATCAAAGCCACAGCTTTTCAAGAACTCTTCGCTGCTACTGATCGCCATTACTTCGACCACCCCCAACTCTTTAGCCCGCTGGACACAGCGGCTGACCAATTCGTGTCCGATGCCTAGGCCTTGGTGCTCCGCACGCACTGCCAAACACTGCACTTCAGCCAGCTTGCGGCTGTAAACTTCCACGGCGGCGAAACCGACGGCACGCCCTCCAACTTCGGCGATGAAACCGTGGCGGGTCAGCTCGACGACTTCCCCTTCGGTTCGCGCGAACAATTTGTGATTGGCCACATAGGGCCGCAAGATCGCGTGAATCATGTCGGCGTCATCAGGAGTCGCTTGGCGATACGAGATTACTTGGCTTGCGGGTTCCGAGTTTGCATCAGTCACTGCTCTGGGTACCTTCATTGTTGAGCCTTACGGGGCTGGTCGCTTCCTTGATCGCATTGCGCATCACCTGCGAGGGTGCATCTTTGCCTGTGAACAATTTGTATTGATATGCCGCCTGGCGAACGAACATATCAACGCCAGTAATCACTTTCGCACGCGCTTCTCTCGCATGCTTGATGAGGAGCGTATTTTCAGGGTTATAAACCGTGTCGAATACCAACATAAACTCGCTTATCGAAGTGCGGTCGTAGGGCGATTGGTCGACGTTGGGGTGCATTCCGACCGGTGTGCCGTTGACCAACAGTTGAGGGCTGATCGAATGGCGTTCGTCCCAAGGGATCACGCGTGTTCCCAATTCGTGGGCCAACAGGTTGGAACGTTCGATCGAACGGCTGGTGATCGTTACTTCCGCGCCGCGTTGCTTCAATCCCCAAGCGATCGCGCGTGAAACTCCGCCGGCACCGAGTATCAATACTTTACGGCCTTGATGCGAAACCGGTTTATCGTCTTTTTGATAAGCCGCGTTGATGCAGTCCATTGCCGCCCGGTAATCGGTGTTATACCCCAAGCGATCATCTTCATGAAAAATCATGGTATTGATCGCGCCGATACCGGTGGCTGACGATTCGGCTTGAGTGCAATAGTCGAGCGCGCGTTCTTTATGAGGAATCGTGATGCTGATGCCATGGATCCCGAGTTGCGGACAAGCATTGATGAATGTTTGGAAATCGTCCGACGGCACTCGCAACGGCAGGTAGCGTGCGTTCAGGTTGTTGTGCTGGAAAGCGCGGTTGTGGATCAACGGGCTGTGGCTGTGGGCGACCGGATCGGCGACGACACCAAACAATTCTGTTTCTGCGTTGATTTCGTCAAATCGATAAAGATCGTGCATCACCTTATAGTTCAACTGGCCCGGCGCGAGCTTACGATCGGTGCTGTAAGTTGCGTAGGTGAATGGCGATCCGACTCGGCTGGCCAGGATCCGGGTCAACATGCCGATTTCGCCCATGCAAATACCGATTGTCGGCACCTTGGCGTTTTTGACCAATTCCAACATCCGCACGTTGTCGGAAAACGTGTTGGCCATCGTTGCGATTTTGACGATGTCGGCGTCTTCGGCCGCCATCGCCGCGTGCAATTCTTCCAGGTTGTCCGGCGTGTCATTGAAATCGTGGAAACTGACGATTCGCTTGGTGTTGCCATAACGCGGGATCTCGCCTGCCACGTCGGCTTCCAGATCGACGTACTCGACGCCCGTAACGATCGCGGATCGCAGCAACATTCGCCGGTCGGCTTCGGTGCCCATCCAGCGTCCGCCGTCCTCGCGACGACGAACCGTGGCAACGACAGGCGTCGGCCGGGCGCTGAGCAACCGAGCTAAGTTGATTGCGCGACCGATGTAGTCCAATCGCAGTTCGACTAACTTGACCCCGTTTTCGGCCAAGTGCAGGTGTTCGGCGATCATGTGCTTGTGCCGCGTGCGGCCGAGACTTACACAAATCATGAGTGAGCGGAATCAGGGGGTGCGGGTGAAAAATCCGAAAACGGCTGGACCGCCGCAGACAAGTTGCGAATCGAATCGACAGGTCACTCGGGTGATCAATCATTGCTTCGCGGCGTATATAATACGCACTATGAACAAATTGCCTACGACCGTTGATCGATATCGCGCCCGAATCGCCAGCTTGCGAACGATTATGCCAAATTCCAAATCTGTTGCCGATGCGTTGTGGCTTTGCCGGACAGCAATTTTGCCCTGTGCTTTGGCCGTCGCTCTGGCCGGTTCCGCCTCGTCGGCCGATTGGCCGCTGCCGCGTGGCGATGCGCAGTCGACCGGAGCGACCGCGACCCAATTGTCGGATTCCTTGGGCGTAAAATGGGAATTCACGGCCGCAGAGCCCGTCGAAGCGACTCCGGTTGTCGCCGCTGGCCGCGTTTACATCGCCGATGTCGCGGGAACTCTCTATTGCCTTTCGGCTGGCGACGGCAAAGAGATCTGGAAGCTGAAGACCGAGATCGGGTTTATCGGTGGGCCAGCCGTCGACGGCGATTTACTGGTGATCGGCGATTTGGACGGCAAAGTCTATGGCGTCAACGTCTCGACTGGCGAACTGCTGTGGACGCACGATGCCGGTGGCGAGATCAGTTCATCGGCCTCGTTTATCGGCGATCGCGTCCTAATCGCTTCGCAAGACGGCAACTTGTACGGGCTTTCACGTAAAGATGGGATGCTGCAATGGACTTACGAAACAAGCGATCAAATCCGTTGCAGCCCGTCGATCGCCGGTGAAAAGACATTTTTGGGCGGTTGCGACGGCAATTTGCACACCGTTTCAGTGGTCGATGGCAAGTCGACATCGGATCCGTTGCCGCTGGGTGGGCCAACAGGCAGCACTCCGGCGATCGCCGACAACTTAGCGTTTTTGCCAATCATGGATGGCGCGGTGATTGCGATGGACTGGAAGGAAAATCGCGAAGTGTGGCGTTATGTCGACGAAGAGCGGTCACAGGAGTACAAGTCGAGCCCAGCGGTGGGGGGCGGTTTGGTGATCGTCGCCAGCCAGGGCCGCCAAGTCGACGCGTTGGACGTCGCAACGGGCAAACGGAAGTGGCGTTACACGCTTCGCCGACGCGCCGATGCATCGCCGGTGATCGCCGGCAACGACGTCTGGCTTGCCGCGACCGATGGCCGTTTGATCCGTTTGTCATTGGCCGATGGTACTGAAAAGTGGACTTACGAAATTCGTGGCCAATTTACCGCTTCTCCCTCAATCGCCGACGACAAACTGTTTATTGCCGACAGCCGCGGTGTGGTAAGGTGTTTCGCCGCACTGTGACAACGCTATAACGTAACTTCGGCTCGGAAAACGACGCTTCGGCGGCGCCGCCTGAGTGACCTTCCCGCCTTCCTTCCCACGACGGTTTTTTCTGATGAGCACGGCCCCAACACAGCGAACCGAAAAGAAAACCGAAGTCGGCAGTTACTTCATTTCGAACTACCCGCCTTACAGCCGCTGGAACGCCGACGCGATTTCCGCGGTCGAGCAGGCCTTGCACCAACCCCCGCAAGTTTCCACTCCGTTGGGTTTGTATTTGCATATTCCGTTTTGCCGAAAACGCTGCAAGTTTTGTTACTTCAAGGTTTTCACCGACGTCAAAGCGGAAGATGTACAGCGATACGTCGATGCATTGTGCAAAGAAATCTCGATGGTCGCTGATTTGCCGGTGATGGGCGAGCGGCCATTTCGTTTCGTCTACTTCGGCGGCGGTACGCCAAGTTTTTTATCTCCCAAACAATTGACGACTCTAGCCGATCGCTTGCGCCAGCACATCTCTTGGGACGGAGCTGAAGAAGTGACATTTGAATGCGAGCCGGGGACGTTAAGCGAAACGAAGGTGAAGACGTTGCGCGAACAGGTCGGCGTGACGCGATTGAGTTTGGGTGTCGAAAATTTTGACGACAAGGTGCTCGAAGAAAACGGTCGTGCCCACCTTTCCAAACAGGTTTTTACCTCTTGGCAATGGATTCAAGATGCCGGCTTTGCCAACGTCAATATCGACTTGATTTCCGGTATGGTCGGTGAGTCGTGGGACAATTGGAAAGAGAACATTCGGCGGACGATCGACCTGAGCCCAGACAGCGTCACGATTTATCAAATGGAATTGCCGTTCAACACGGTTTATAGCGCTGATATCCTAGGCAATAAGATCGAGACGCCTGTCGCCGATTGGCCGACAAAACGCGCCTGGGTCGATTACGCGTTCGCCGAACTGGAGTCGGCCGGCTACAGCGTCAGTAGCGCTTATACGATGGTCAAGGATGCCAGCAAGGTGAACTTTTCGTATCGCGATAACCTTTGGACGGGTGCCGATTTGATTGCGACGGGCATCGCCAGCTTTGGTCACGCCAGCGGGATTCATTATCAGAATCTAGCGGAATTGGAAAAGTATTATGCCGCAATCGATGATGGGCGTTTGCCGCTGGGACGTGGATTTGTGCCGACAAAGCACCAGTTGCTGGTGCGAGAAATGATCCTGTTGTTGAAGCGAGGCTACTTAGACATCGGATATTTTCGCGATAAGTATGGTGTCGATATTTACCAGCAATGGGCCGACGCGTGGCAGAACTACATGCAAAGCGATTATGTCACGATCGATGGTGATACGATCCGCTTGAGCCGGGCGGGGCTGTTGCGAGCCGACGCGTTGTTGCCAGTGTTTTTCGAAGACGAGCACCAGGGAGTGCGTTACACGTGAGCGATAACGGCGTGGTCGATGGCGCAGACAGCGGCGATTTGCCATTCTTTATGATGGGCGAGTTCAAAGCCGTTTTTCCACGGGGATTGAAGTACACCACCAATCATATGTGGGCAACACCCACTGATTCTTATAACGCCCGGTCGCATGGCGATGACAAAAAATCGTGGCGTTTCGGACTGACATCTTACGCCGTGCGATTGTTGCAAGATGTCTACTTTCTCGACTGGATCGTCGATGCCGGTTCGGATATCACGCGACGTCAGCACCTCGGTTCGATCGAGAGCAAAAAAGCCGAAAGCGACCTCTATTCGCCGACGGCTGGCCAATTGGTATCTTATAACCAGCAGGCACTCAGCGACCCGTCGGCGATCAATGTCGATATTTATAACGAGGGTTGGTTGATGGAAATCGCACCAGCTAGCGACATTGACCTGATGGATGTGGATGCCTACTTAAAACATCTCGACCAGGCTTGGGTGGTGGCACAGCGAACGATCAAAGGGCAAGTGTAGACATCGGAGACCATTCCACTGCCCACCCTCTTTCTAATTGCGAACAATCATGACACATCGATTCCCCCTAAGTGGCATAGGCTTCCACCCTGTGTACTATTTCCAAGAAAAACATACGCTAAAAGCTTATACCACTGCATTTCGCCACTGCCTTTGCAAGATAGCGGCTTTCCGAGATCGCAAAACGACACTTGTCGTCCGCGCGCTGTTAACGATTTCTCTCGCGTTTTCCTTCGGCAATTTGCAGTCGATCGCGCAAGAATCCAGCGACACCACCGCCGAGCAACCTGCGGTTTTTTCTGGTCCGCAGGTCGGCGAAACGTTGCCACCATTGATCGTCCGCGGTGCGTTTGAACCGGTTGCTGGTCAAGAGATCGACCCGGTGCAACTTGCAGGTAATCAACCGCTGATTCTTGTCTTTGTCCATGACGTCAATCGTCTGTCGATCAGTCTGGCTCGAGCCGTTTCTCAGTACGCTCATTCCCGCGCCGGCGATCGGCTCGCCGCCGCCGTGATCTTGCTCGATGACGACCCCACAACCGCCGAAGCGACACTTAAACGCATCCGCCACGCCCTGACCGATCAGGTCACTCACGCGGTTTCGATCGATGGCCGCGAAGGCCCCGGGTCTTATGGGTTGAATCGCAATGTGACGCTCACGATTTTGGTTGCTAAGGATGGCAAAGTGACAGCAAATCACGCCATCATTCAACCGAGCCTTCAGGTCGACCTGCCAAAGATCCTGGAAAGCATTGTTGGCGTTATCGGCGGACCGGTGCCAAAACTGGACGACGTGTTGGAGTCGTTGAATATGGCACCCGCCAATCGCCCGGCGCGACAGGCGGCCGAATCGCTTCCCGATATGCGGTCGCTGCTGTTGCCACTGATTCGCAAGAACGCAAGCGATGAACAGGTGGATCAAGCGGCGGCAGAAATTGAGCGACTGGCCAGCGAGAATATTGCGATCAAGAAAGAAATTGCAAGGATTTCAACAACCATCGCCAAATCCGACAAACTCGAAAACTATGGAACGTCAAGGACTCAGTTCTACTTAAAGAAATGGGCCAAGGATTTTGCTGATTGGGTTGACGACGCATCTGGCAAAAAAGCCACTGATAAGAAAACCAATGATAAAGTGCCGCGTGAATGAAACGTTGGTTGAAAACGATCGTTGTCATGTGCTTCGCTGTGCAAGCCAATCTGCTTTGCGCAGCCGAATCGGTCGATTTTGCTACCGATATCATTTCGATTTTCACACGATACGGATGCAATGCTGGTGCTTGTCATGGTTCCGCTGCTGGCCGTGGTGACTTTCATCTCTCGTTGCTCGGTGGCGACCCCGTTGCCGACTACGACGCCGTCGTGCGTCAGTTCGAAGGCCGCCGCGTGAATCTGGCAAACGCGGATAAAAGTCTTTTGCTGGAAAAGCCGACAGGCGACTTGGATCACGGTGGCGACGTCTTGTTCGCACCGGACAGCGATGCGGCAGAACTGCTGAGGCGATGGATCGTTGATGGAGCGAATCGAGGCGACGGACGCGAACTGATGTCGGTTGAGATTTCTCCAACGCGTTACGTCGGCCAATCGCAAGATGATCGAGTGAAACTTCGTGTGCTTGCCAGCTTTCAGTCGCTTGATCAAACCATACAGCGCGATGTAACTCGCTGGACCGTCTTCACTCCTACCGATCCTTCGGCAATCACGATCGACGAAAACCAGGTTGCGACGATCCATCGTCGCGGCATGCATGTCATCATGGTCCGCTATCTGGATCGAACCACACCTATTTCGCTTGCAGTTCCGTTCTTCGATCGAGAAACCGCTGACCGTGATCTTGCAAACAGAGATGCAGAGCCGAGCCAGAGAGCGGTCGACGGCGGTCATAGGATCGACACACATATTGAAAGCTTGCTCGAGCAATTGCGTCTGCCGATTTCAGCGCCCGCAGACGATGCGGTATGGATCCGTCGCGTGACGCTCGATCTTGCCGGGCGTTTGCCAACGGTCGATGAAGCGAAAACGTTTGTTGCCAGCCCCGATTCCAATAAGCGACGCGCCGCGGTCGATCGACTGTTGCGATCTGACAGCTTTGTTGACTATTGGGCATTGCGACTGGCAAGGCTGTTCAATCTTCATTCCCTTCCTAACGAAACCGCTGGTACGACCGCGTTTGTCGATTGGATTCGTCAATGTGTAAGCGATGATATCGGTTTTGATCAAATCGCCCATCAACTGTTGACGGCCACCGGTGATTCTCATGCGATCGGGCCGGCCAACTTTGCTCGAATGGTTCCTGATGCTCGTTCGCATGCCGAGCTGGTTGGACGAGTCTTTTTGGGAGTTCGGATCGGATGCGCGAATTGCCATAATCATCCGTTGGACCGATGGACACAGGACGATTACCACGGATTGGCTGCGATCTTCGCGCCGCTGCAACGAGGGCGACACGTGACGATGGCCGTTCGTGGCGAGGTAACCAATTTACGAACTGGCCAACCTGCGATTCCACGAATTCCGGGATATGGCAATTTGAATGCGATCTCCAACGATCATCGCATGCAACTGGCCGATTGGATGCTCAGCGACGGCAAGCACGCGTTCGCGAAAGCAACCGTGAATCGAATTTGGCAATCGATGTTTGGACGCGGTCTTGTCGACCCGGTAGACGATGTTCGCGACACCAACCCGCCCAGTCATCCCGAATTGCTCGAACATTTGTCGCAACATTTCATCGGCAATCGATATTCGCTACGACACACGCTTCGCGAGATCGCGCTCTGCGAGAGCTATGGCCGCGGCAACGCGACTCCAGAAAATTCCATCGACGATCGGTTTTACTCTCATCGTCCCGCTCGCCCACTGATGCCGGAAGTGTTTGCCGATGCGATTGCGGACGTTACCGGAGTTGCAAACCATTTGAACGATCCTGAAATTACAACTCGGGCGGTTTCCATTGTCGATCCACTCACGCCGTCGCAATCGCTAGACATTCTCGGTCGCTGCAATCGATCGGCAACTTGCAGCGAATCCGAAGTGCTAAGCCAAGGTCTAGCGACCGATTTGCATAAGATCAACGGTGACCTCATCAACGCAAAATTGACGTCACCAAGCGGTCGTTTGCACCAGTTGATTGCCAGCGGTGCGACCGACCGCCAGATCATTGATGCCTTTTATTATTTGGCATTCAGCCGTACGCCGTCGGACGCGGAGCGCCAGGGGTGGTGTGAGCGTGTTTTTGCAGATGATCAAGTGACGCGCAAGCAGAAGTTAGAAGATTTTGTCTGGGCGATTTTGAACAGTCGGGCATTTTCCTATAACCATTAGGCAGATGGAAATGAATGAAATCGGGCAGTTGCAACGACGCGACTTTGTACGCATCGGCGGATTGACAGCGTTTGGGTTGTCATCCGCCGATTCGCTGCGCCGATCCGCGACCGCATCGGGCCATGGTAGCAAAATCCGCGCGAAATCTTGCATTCTGATATGGCTCGATGGCGGCCCCAGTCATATCGATACGTTCGACCCCAAACCGGATGCCCCGGCGGAGGTTCGCGGCCCGTTCGGAACCGTAGCCACGCGCATCCCAGGCGTTCATTTTTCCGAAATGTTGTCGAAAACCGCTGCGATCTCGGATCGACTTGCGATCGTTCGTTCGATGACATCGCCGCTGGGTGAACATGGCCTTGCCAATCACTACTTGCTAACAGGTTACAAGCCGTCGCCTGTGCTGCAGTATCCCAGTTACGGCGCGGTCGTCAGCCAACAACGTGCTTCGACCCGTCGTTCGGTGTTGCCACCTTATATTGCTGTGCCCGAGTCGCGATCGATGGGGGCAGGTTATCTGGGCAGCCAGCATGATCCCTTTGTAACCGGCGGTGACCCTGCGAAACCCGATTTTCAGGTACGTGATCTAAGCTTCTATCATGATGTTGATCTTGCCAGAGCCAATCGTCGCCGTGATTTTCTTTCGCGATTGGATGCGGACGATCAGTATGAGCGAGCGTATGGATTGATCACTTCTGAGGATGCGAAATCGGCTTTTGATTTGGCGTCCGAACCCGAGGCTGTGCGGTCACGTTATGGAACCAGGACGTTTGGCCAGAGTTGCTTGCTCGCACGCCGGCTGATCCAGCGCGGCGTCGATCTCGTGACGGTCACCAGCACCGGTTGGGATACACACGGCCAGCTTTCGTTGCAATTGCGTGACGGATTTGCCGGTGCAAAAGCCGGCGTCGGTTTGGTGCCAACGTTCGATCAAGGCTATTCGGCGTTGATTGAAGACTTAGACGACCGCGGGATGCTTGATGAGACATTAGTCGTTGTCATGGGCGAGTTCGGCAGGACGCCTAAGATCAACACGCAATCGGGCCGCGACCATTGGCCTCGGGCGTTCAGTGCCGTGATCGCAGGCGGATCGGTGCCCGGTGGCCAAGTGATTGGTGCGAGCGATCGGTTGGGCGAAAGCCCGAAAGACAATCCGATCACACCTGGCGATCTCGCCTATACGATCTACCAATTGCTGGGAATCGATCCTAACGGATTGCTGACAACGCCAGACGGCAGACCCGTTGCGATAAACCAGCATGGAGTCGCGATTAAGCAGTTGATTGCTTAACATCGCGAGAACAGCAAGCCATGTAGCGGGATTCACCAGAATCCCGGCTGTTCAATCGACCGACAGAAGTCTGGCGACATCCGCTAAGCCTAAACGCGTCACTTCTTGATCACAGGACGCTTCGTAACAAGCAGAAACGAAAAGAGGGTGGTAGTCGGAACCCGACTACCACCCTCCCCTATCAACGCGTCCTGCAAACCACGTTCGGAGTCAGTTGCGTCTGAATCAGGCCTCCGCATCCTACGATGCGGACGGCCTTTCTTGAATCAGACCAAGCGTTTCTGATTAGCAACCGCAAGCGTCCGAAGCCGATGCTGGCGGGCAGCATACTGGAGCACAAACGGTTACTGGCACTTGACGGCAGACAACTTTAGGAACACAAACCGTTACCGTGTAAGGTTCGCAAACTTTGCGGCACTTAGCAACCTTGATGGTCTCTTGGTAGCATTCTTTGCGGCAAACAGTTGTGCAAACGGTCTTGGTGCGGCATTCTGGAACCATTGTGCATACTGTGTAGCAAACGGTCTTGGTGCGGCATTCTGGAACCATCTTGCAAACGGTGTAGTTGCAAACCTTGGTGCGGCATTCAGTTTCCATACGGCAAACCGTATAGTTGCAAACCTTCGTGCGGCATTCTGGAACCATTGTGCATACGGTGTAGTTGCAAACCTTTTGACGGTTTTCACATACCATGGTGCACACTGTGTACGAAACAGTCTTGGTGCGGCATTCTGGAACCATCTTGCATACGGTGTAAGTGCAGGTCTTGGTGCGGCACTCTGGAACCATATGGCAAACGGTGTATTCGCAAGTCTTGGTGCGGCATTCTGGAACCATCTTGCAAACCGTGTACGGAACTTCACGAGTGCAGCACTCGGTTACGTACTTGGTGCAAGTGATTTCCTTCGTTTCGCAGGTCGGAACCCAAACCTTCTTGCAAATCGTCTTCGGTGGGCACTGTACGCACTCTACTCGGCATTCGCCTGGGCAGTAGACGCACTTGCAAGTGCAAGGGTCATAGGTCCAAGTACCTGGTTCGCGAACGGTGCGGCGGATAACCGGACCGGGCACTTCTTCGGTAACTGTGTCCCAATGGCCACCAGCGACTTGGATCGTCTTGGTGTACTGAACTGGCTTGGTAACTGAGTAATTTTCTGTACGAACTTTGTTCTCAACAACCTTGTTATAAACAGTGTAGTTGATCGTGCGAGTCTTGGTCTCGTACACTGGCTTCATGACAGTGTAGTTGATTTCACGAGTCTTGGTCTCGTACACTGGCTTCATAACCGTGTAGTTGATTTCACGAGTCTTGGTCTCGTACACTGGCTTTTGTACCGTGTAGTTGATCACTCGTTGCTTTTGCTCATAAACAGGCTTCATCACGGTGTAGTTGATGACCCGTTGCTTTTGCTCATACACTGGCTTTTGAACAGTGTAGTTGATCGTTCGGCTCTTGGTCTCATACACTGGCTTCATAACCGTGTAGCTGATCTCACGGGTCTTCTGCTCAGTGTGAGGAACCATCACCGTGTACTGAACTTCACGCGACTGGGTCTCAGGAACCATTCGTGTGCGGTTGACGACCTGGTCTTCGTAATAGGTCTCCATCCGTGTTCGGTAACGAGTCTGTTGTTGCTGTTCGTAAACCGTTTCGCGAACCGATCGCATTACGGTGTACGAACCGTTGCCGCTGGCAGCGCCATTGGCATCTGCACCGGCGACGACAGATTCGCCTTCCGATACTACCGAACCGCCACAACAGCTTTGGTAGCTGATTGCGCCGCAGTATGCGGCGTTGGCGGAAGTCGCCCCTGCAGCGATCGCGGTGATCGCCAAGGCGGGAATCATCCACAGCCTTTTCATGTTTTCTCTCCGAAGGTTTTTGTACGTTGAATTGATAGGACGCAGCAACCGGCACTGCCCCCCACGGGCGGCCGCTGTCACCACATTTCCCTCACTCTGCTCGGCCATCCCCTCAAGACGTTCCAACGATGAACGTGGTAAGAGGCAGCGACTGGGTAAAGAGAGTGCGATGCACTGGTTTCATCGTCTGCGGCTTAAAGGTTGATTACGGAAACTGTTATTCAAGCGAAAATTGGGGCGACTGTGGCGTGTGGGTGGTCTGTGCGTTCCGCTGGTATCGATTGTGCAACCTCGATAGAATATTTTAACGTTCGAATACCTCGTTGTGGTGGTATAGATTTTAACGCTTAGCTGTCGACTTTAATGGCCGTGTGGTTAGATCAGACGCAGAATCAATGATGGGATGCAGCATTTGAAGAACGCACTTGGATCGAGCGTGCAGCTCCCATCGGCGGCCGTTGGTCGGATGAGTCTTTATCTGCGTGAGTTGCAACGGTTGAGCGACAATGGCGTGATGTCGCTCAATAGTGCCGAGTTAGCGACATTGATCGAGGTATCGCCGGCAGTGGTGCGGCGCGACCTATCGACGATCGGAGCGATTGGGCGTCGCGGTGTCGGCTATGTCACGGCTGATCTGATTCAGTCGATCGGAGCTGTGTTGGGTTCCGAAACGTCATGGACGGTCGCATTGGTTGGGGTGGGCTCGCTCGGCACAGCGTTGTTGCGATACCGCGGACTCCAGCGGCAGGGTTTTCATATCGTTGCCGCGTTTGACGCTGACCCACGATTGGTGGGAACATCGATTTGCGGCGTACCGATCTATGCGGCTGCGGAAATGTCCAAAAAAATTGGCGAACTCAAGCCCCAGCTCGCTGTCTTAGCTGTACCTGCCGAAGCGGCGACGGCGGTGGCGAGCGAATTAGCGGACGCGGGAATCACCGGAATCCTCAATTTCGCCCCAGCCACGTTAAAATTGCCCAAGGAAATGGGGGTGGTCAACGTCGATTTAGCCAGCGAAATGCAACGGCTGGCATTCACGGTTACCAGCGGAATCACCGGCGGAGCCGTCCCAGAGGCCGAAAATCAAAAAAAGTAGAAAACTGAAAAAACGCCGTGCAGGCTCCTCTTCAGCAAACCGAACATCTTTGCTAGACTTCGCACACGAGCAGCGATCCTACCCCGTGGTGTAATTGGCAACACTACTGATTTTGGTTCAGTCATTCTAGGTTCGAGTCCTAGCGGGGTAGCTAGAACGTCCGTCACCACTTTTCGCAAGCCTTCATTAGCCCCGTTTTTACGGGGTTTTTTCGTTTCTGTGCTAATCGCTGCTGGCTCTTGAACGTCATCGACAAGGGACCCGGTAAGGGAACCAACAAGGGAACCGGGGCCGCTTGCGCTGTTCCAGTGGTCGTCTGTGACCTGCAAGTAATGCTTAGCTGCCACCGCCCCAGAATGGCCTAGCCAAGCGTTCACCACATGGTCAGGGAACTTCTCTTGTAGTTCCGTTCGCCGGGTGGACCGCAAATTGATAAACGTCTTGGGCCACGGCGTTACCCCCGCTCGTTCCATGATGCGGTGTAGTCCTGTCGATAAATTGACGCTCCCCCGATAGCGACGGATGCAAAATGCGTTGTGCATCAATTCTTCTTCGCTGGCGTCGTCAAACGCTGCTTTAAGGATCGGGCGCAGTTCCTCGAAGATCGGACAGAACCGCAAACCGGTCTTGGGTGAGTCTATCCGAATCCGGTTTTTGTCCCACAAAATGTCAGCCCAACGTAATCCGGTCACTTCGGACGGGCACCGCAACCCGGCAAACCGTGGCAATGCAAAGATTAGTTTCCAGTCGTGGTCCGGGCACTCGGCAAGGATGGCGTCTGTGGTGGGACGATCAACGAAGAAATGCCGGTCCTTATTCGCCTCGTTCCCGCCCTTCAAGTTCGCAAACGGGCTTTCAGGAAGTAGACGATCGCTCACGGCCTCTTGGACCATCGTCTTGGCCCGCTTCACGTACTTTGAAACGGTAGCCACCGCCAAACCCTTTTCGGATACCATCCAACGTCGCCACCTGTCGGCGTCCGATGGCGTGATCGATCGCAGTGGGTGGCGCTCTCCAAAGTATTCGACAAGCAACTTTCGGGCGTAGGTGTACTGTTCCGCAGTGCTCGTTTTTATGTCGGTTCGGCTTTTGATGTAGGCATCGATAAACGGACCTAACAACCGACCTTCATCTGTGGCCAACTTCGGGCTGACTGGATCGGCTAAATCCCACCCAACCAATTTATCCCGTAAGGCACCGTCTGTACCGTTCGCCCACTTTTGGGCATCTGGGTCAGGTGTCACGTTGCTAGCCTTGGCGCGTGCCAATGTCTCGCAATAGCCCGCCACACGTTCGGCAAGACGTTCAGCCTTCTTGCCACTGCCTGGTAGGTAAATCTCTCGCTGTCGCTTGTCGCAATAAAAGCGAATACGAAAACCGGATCGCCCGGAATCTTCCCTCTTGGTCACACTAGCCATCAATCGCCCCATGCGTTGCCCATGAATGAATTAAAACACACGGCGGGCCGATCATGGGGAATCGGTGTTCGGACCGTCGTCCTAGCCGGTGTGGATGCGATCCTACCAAAACCACCTGACTTACAAGTCCAGAAAATGCCCTCGCGCGGGCGCGCGACTCACAGAAAAGAGAAAACCCGCTTGCCAATCAATAGGGGCAAGGGGCAATCCGGCTTCACGTACCGGGATGGGGTGGAGAGCGTTGCACCAATCAATCCACTACACGGCTCGGCTGTCTTTCGTGGCATCCCGTTAGTGCCACAACAGCCGTTGCATTCTTTCTTACGAAACAACCTCATTATGCCTGTAAATGCGGGCTGGTGCGTATTCGTCTTGCGATACGATTGAATACTCATCGTAACTACAGCTTAGGGTAACAATTCGATCGCCCTGGGGCTTTCCGAGTTCGGCCATGATAAACCAGCAATCTCGCTCTGTGCGTCCAAGCAATCGCCGATTGTTGGCGACCATCTTTTCAATCGCTCGATCTTTGGTGAGTAATTCACCTGGATTAACCGCGCTGCAGACGTTTTGACCATACGTTCCAAAGCTCTCTGGTACGTCAAACGGGCTAGTAAACGTCTCGATTTCGTCGCAGC
>DNWZ01000518.1 GCA_003506095.1 Planctomycetaceae bacterium
TTTCGAAGTCTTGTTTGTTCTGCTCAATCATCGTATCGAGCGACTTGAGGTTATGAGGCATGCGCCCCAGAATCTGCTCTTTGGTCAATCGCTCGGTTAAAGAAACCTTAATGGTACGATCAAATGGCAAATCGCCTTTGTGAACTTGATTCAATACGTCAACGGTGGCGCGAAGTGCATAATCGTTTTCTA
This sequence comes from Planctomycetaceae bacterium, assembly GCA_003506095.1. Taxonomy (GTDB): domain Bacteria; phylum Planctomycetota; class Planctomycetia; order Pirellulales; family Pirellulaceae; genus UBA6163. Next base: position 193 of record DNWZ01000518.1, read on the forward strand.
ACAGTGCACGGCGGAACTGGCGACGCGTGATTTCGATTTTCTTGGCTAGCGAGATTTCTTCTTCGCGCGACAGCAGCGGAATCTCGGCCATCTGGCTTAAGTACATTCGGATCGGATCATCGCTGGGCTTTGCCATATCCGACGGTTGCAACAAAACCAAATCGCCCGATTCATCGCGTTCTTCGTCATGTTCGTCTGACAAAGCGACTTCATCGCGGTCACGCGCATCAAAATCGTTAATCGGTCGAACTGTGTCACGCGGGCGAGCAACCTTCGGCGTCTTTGAAACGCCCGAACCGGACTTGGGAGCCGCTTCGACCAGCTCGATGCCAAGGGATTCGATTGCCAACATCAGTGAATCAAGCTTTTCAGGGCTGACATCTTCGTCAGGCAGATAGGCGTTCACGGCGTCGAAAGTAAGAAATCCGTCAGCCTTACCTTGGGTGATCAGTCGATCGAGTTCTTTATCCATCAATTGCATGGCAAACCTCCTGTTTGTCATCCGCCCTTGCGGGTGCGGGCCTGTCTTAGGCGAATGAATTGGGTGCGGGTGATTTCCTCAGCCGTNNGCCGGCTTGATTGGGTCTCGCCTGGCACTGGGTCACGAACGATTCGTTCTTATCAATCCAACTTCCTGTTGTTTCAGCCTCCTTGTGCGTATTTGTTGTCGATCCTGCTACGCTTGGCAAGTAGCGTAGCAGAAAATCATCCGATTTATTTTAAAATTCTGAAAAATCACTTAGGTTTCAAACCTTGCTGAATTCGCTGGGCTGCAATGATATCACCTAATAATTGTGTCGCCGAATCGATGTCCGCCACATCGGCTTCCATCTGCGACAATTGACGCTGCGAATGAACGGTGCTTTGCAAGCGTCGATACCGTTCCAATAACCCGCCAAAACGCAAGTCAAAGGGCTGGGTCGCGAAACCTTCGCGCTGTTGAATCGACTCGTCCAAACCAACCAATAGACCTTTCAATCGCTCGTCTTCGATAACCAGCAGCAATGATTGCAAATCAAGTTCATGACCTTGCAATTCCAAATCGCTATAGGCTCGCATTAACATCCGCGAAGTAGAAGAAAACAACCACTCAGGATCGATCGCTTCGATCGCTTGTGCTGCGGCATTGGGATACTCGATCATGATCTCAAACAGTTCGCGATCGATCCCGGTAATCGGCTCGAGCGGGGCCGCCGGTTTTGCAACCACTTCCGGTTGCGATTGAATCCTCGCCGGTGCCGGCTTTCGTGCCGATTGGCGAATTCGCATTTCCAATTGCTTTCGCAAGCTGTCCGTCGGCACGGTGAAAGTCCGCGCCAAACGGACCAACATTTGCGAGGTTCGCAATTCATTTGCGTCACCGCCGCGAGCCAGAACGGCCAGCATTTTCTCAAGCGCCGCTGTCGCCAAGTGCGTGTCGTGCCCCAAGTCGATACCGTCGATCAGCGTCGCCAATTTGTGGTCCAACGCATCGGGCGCCGATGCCGACAACTGCATCAGCGATTCGGGCCCGAACTCCGCAACATAATCCGCCGGATCGGCACCGCCGGGCAAAGTGATGATTCGCAAGTCAACGCTTGCACCCACAAACAGTTCTAGCACCTGGTCGGCGCGTCGACGGCCCGCTTCGTCACCATCCAACACCAGAACAACTCGATCGACGAATCGCTTTAGAATCTCAATATGATGTTCGCCCAGCGCCGTCCCGAGCACTGCAACAACGGGCTCGATCCCCGCTTGCCGCGCCGCGATCACATCGGTGTAGCCTTCCATCACCAATACTTCGCCCGATTTTTGCATCGACGTGCGAGCGAGATTCATACCATACAACTGGCGCGACTTACTGAATAAACGCGTCTCAGGACCGTTGATATATTTCGCGCCAGGGTTATCCGTTTCACCACCAGGGATAACACGGCCACCCATTGAGATGGCGCGATCTTGCAAGTCCCAAATCGGAAACATCAACCGACCGCGAAACATATCATAGTGACCAGTGCCGCCTTGACGCGCCACGGCCAAACCCGACGCTCGCATCACGTCGCCGCTGTATCCGACCTGGCGAGCTTCATCCAACAGCCAGGACCACTGGTTGGGCGATAGCCCGATCTGGAATCGCTGGCGACTCTCGTCGCTGATGCCACGATTGGCCAAATAGTCGCGGGCTCGCTTGACGTCATCGCCCGTGCCGTTCTCCAGATATTCAAAATAGGCAGTCGCGGCGAATTTCATCGCCGCCAGCAACGTCGCTTTGTCATCAGGGCTGCCGGGAACGACTTTCGCGCCACCGGTTGTCTGGAACTCGATCCCAGCCTTTTCGGCCAGAGTCTTTAAAGCTTCGAAGAAATCGACCCCATCACGCCGCATCACGTAACTGAACACGTCGCCACCGATGTCACAAACCCAGCATTTCCAGGTCTGTCGCTGTGGATTTACCTGCAACGACGGCTTGCGATCGTCATGCCAGGGGCAATGTGCAACATACGCACGACCTTGCGGTGTGAGCTGCAGATGACTGCCAACGACGTCGACAATGTCGACCGCCATTCGCACCCGCTCTTTTAGGTCGAAGTCCGTCGAAAGGGACATCGACAAACTCCTCGCTGGGGGCATTTGTCAATCGCTCAATCACCGCACATACGGCGACCCGCTGTCCGATCGGTCGACCCGCCGTCAATGGCGAGCAAGTTTCGATCAGCACACGCATCCATGCAGCGGAACCGAAAACGATCGCGCCACGAGCGAACGCAGAAGTGTCACGAAGGCCTGCCCGGACGTCAACACCAGTTCAAACCGAATTCTCAATCCACGTAATCACAACGTCAGCGGCAAACGATTCTGGCGACGCCTTTGGCGACGCGTCTTGAAACAGCTCGGTTGCACAAGTGGTTGCCAGGAAACGCGTTAAGTCGATCGTTTTTCGGAGGTTACAAATCCGCGAGCGCCTGCTTGGTTTCTTCAATCATCTTGGCTGACTGCAGCCTCTGGAACATTTCGAGACTTCGATTCCAGAGCTCCCTTGCCTCGTCCCGTCGACCTTGCGTTTTTCGCAGCATCCCGAGTTCATCAACGACGCTGGCGATGAAATCGAGATGCTCCATTTGCTCGCAAATCGCTAGCGCCTTGAGCGTCATCGTTTCGCTGCGTTCGTAATCGCCCTTGAGTCGGTACAACACCCCGAGGTGGCTTTGCGCAACGGCGATTCCCGCGATATCGTCCAGTTTTTTATGCAGTTGCAGCGCTTTCAGCAAATTGGATTCGGCGGACATATAGTCGCCTCGCTCATACTTCACTTCGCCAAGCTTGATGTGATAATCCGCAACGGCATCAGCACGTCGCTGGGCATTATCAATTTCATAGGCCTTATTGATATAGTATTCAACCTGATCGTAATCTTTGCGATGCCGGTGCAAGATTGCCAAATTACCATAATTCACCGACAGCCCCTCCTGATTCTCAAACTCTTCGTTGACAACAATCGCTTGTTGGTGCAACGATTCGGCTTCTTCGTAATCCCCTTGGATCTGCCGAACCACACCGAGGCTATCGAGCGTGTGGGCGACTTCGACCTCGTCACCCAGACCGCGATAACGGTCAATCGCCGAAATGAGGTAATCGACGGAAATGTCAAGGTTGCCCAACATGCGATTGACTTGACCAAGTTCACGCTCGAGATTGGCACGCGTGAATTCGGTCAAAACAGCTTGATCAGCAGGATCGTCGTCATCCTCTTCATCAATCGATGCAATCCGGTCCAAACTGCTGACGTTCGCGGCAATCGATTCAATCACTTTCAACGCCAGGGAAAAGCTTTCCGCCGCCAACTTTAAAAGCCCGCTTTCCATCTGAAGGATGCCAAGTTGGCTGTGGGCCGACACCAGCCCTTCGAAATCTTCCATTTCTTGGTAGGCATCGATGGCTTGCGTGTACATGTCGGCGGCCTCAGCGCGTTTGCCTTGCGCCTCATAGTTCGTGCCTCGATTCATCAGCGAGATCGCGAGAACGTCTAAATCGTCCGACAGTGTGACTAATCGCCGATAAAGCTGGTCTGCCTTCTCGTGCTCGCCGCGAAACCTCGCAAAGTCGCCACTGAGTTCAATCGTTCTCAAATCATCAGGTGCCTTCTTCATCATCCGCCGTAAGTAGGGGCGCGCCGAATCGATATCGCCCTCCATCAAAAGCTCTAATGCCGATTCGTAGTCAGCCTGGACCTCATCATCGATGCTCATCAATTCACCCTGTTTATTTCTTATTTTCCATTTGGCTCGCGAACAATGTACCAAGATCGTGAACGTTATTCTGTCGGCTAACACCACTTTTCTAGCCCCATCGCCACAACCAACGGCGGCCGCTCGAAACGTCGCCACCAAAATCACCAAAACTACCTATTTTGCCATTTGCGTTGGAGAGTCTATCCGAAAAGCGGTCTACCTTCTTCGGCGAGCGATAAAAACCTATGAAATCATCGCTACGAGGCGAGCCCATGATTTCGCAGGGACCAGCAAGGCGATATATTTCTAGCTCACTGGGGGGCAAGCGAGCATTGCCTTCGATCGATTCGTCTGATTCGTTTCCCTTTGAAAGAGCAATGCAGATGCTTCACCGTGAGAGTGTCCCGTTTGATTCTCCGCAACCTTGCGTCGACACACTGCGAGACTCCTTGAACGAGATTCAAAGAATCAAATCTCGGCTGACCGATTTGCAGGAGCAGCTTTCCGATGTTCTGATGCAAATCCAGGGGACTCAAAACCCAGCGGTGTCATTGTCAGCAGATCCGCAATCGTCCCCAGCCTCACTTGTCAAGCGATCAACGGCCCCCGCCACGGCCACTGAATCCTTCTTTGGCTCTGGGCCACACTCGCTGGTTGACCCGCCTGTCGAACCGATCGCCTCTGAAACCGATCGAGCCAATGAAAAACTGGACGCCGAAGTTGCAGACTCGATTGACCTTAAAAAATGGTTGCTTGATCGCGGGATCTCGATTCGTCACTTTGTCAGTGAAAGCCCATTCGAAGAATCGTTCGATCGACTCGCCTTGCGACTTGGTCGCGATTTTGAGCATCTCGGCGATTTTTACCAAGCGCTGAAACGGCGAATCGGTGGCAATGGGGCATCGAAAAGTTTCCCGCTGAAGAATCATTCCGCCGACAAAATCAATCGCGTCGTGCAGTTTGGAGAAGAATTGTTACGCAACGGTTTCCTGAAAGAATTTCGATATGTCCGAAACAATCGCACGATTCTGTTTACACCGCAAACCGACGGCCGCGTAGCAAACTTTTTCACGGGCAATTGGCTCGAACGGTATGTCGTCATCACAGTATCCCAGCACCTTCGCAAACTGTACCCTGGACGTACGATCGAAGTGTTGACCAACCCACAGATTAGCTTGCCGGACGGCAATGACTTCGAACTCGACGTCCTGATCGCCTGCGATTCGACCGTGCTCTGGTTTGAATGCAAAACCGGCAAAGATTATCCGGCATACCTTTCAAAGTATGGTGTTGTTGCGAAAAAGGTGATGCAATTAGGCAGCAGCCATGCGGCGATGATCTTGTTAGAAGAATTAAGCGATCTGGAGAAAAACAACAATTCCCATATGGCAGGTATGTCGGTTTTGAATTTGAAAGATGTCCAGCGATTTTTGAACTCGATCCAGTCGGCACTGCCAGTCGGATCGTTGGTGACAACAAACTCGGGTGGAAGCTTTGTTGCACCTGCCGCGGTGCCGTCCGCCGTGCCAGCTCCAACAGCGTTACGAGTCGCACCGCTGATGATGAACTTCACCGAGTGGCTTGCGGTGCTTAATCGCGAGCAACTAAGACCACTGGATGCATTGCTGCGACGACAAATCATCGATCATTTTTTCGCCATCGATAACGCCGCTAGCGAGAGAACCCCACTTCGCAAAATCGTCAGTACTCTCGCTGCGCAGTACACGTCGGAAAATCGTCGAGTTTCCAAGGCGATGATCAATGACATTTCACGAGCGCTCTATCGGAGCGGTTGTTGTGAACTCGCGCTTCACGCGGATTATCCAAACAAAGTATGGTTTCTGCGAAACGACATTGGCTGGGCAGACGCCTTCGATGCAACAGCGTCGCTGTACCTGTGGGCTGGTATCAAGGCTCGCGAAAGAATTCAGATCGGATCTGCTGAAACGGTTGAGTTGGGCCGAGTCATATGGGGCTGTCATTCTCGTGACGATGAAACGAACGCATTCGTCGCTCAATCGATTTCGGAAATGCAGACCGTCGGGCGTTGCATCGTGGAGCCTATGGATGACCGTTTCTTGGTGACGGCAATCGGTGAACGGTTCTGGGACCAAGCGGAACCCGATGGACAACTATCGCAATCGAACGAGTGAGCAAAATCATTCCACTCGATTTCACGCCGGAACTCACTTTGACAGCGGATTGCGGTTTACGGCGATTGAGTGTCGCTGATTCCGGCCAGTTTTTGCTGAGCGATTTTTACCAGCGGGGCGACATCGGAGTTGGTACCGTATAACTCGACGACGCTATACCAGATATCACGGGCGGCGACGACGTTACCTTTGGTTAATAGCTCATCAGCTTCTTCCAACTTCGCCTGGACCATTCGCGATGCTTCGCCAGCATCGGTTTTCTGTTCGCGGATTTTGCCGATCTGCCGGCGTGCCAAGTTCACAAACGGTTTGTACTTGGGATCATCGGCCAACAACGTCTCCATGCTCTTATACTTATCCAGCGCCGTTGCCCGATCGCCGAATCTTTCAAACCGTCGTGCTTCGGCAAACAGTCTTTCGCCTTCGTCTTTCAGCGGCATGTTCCGTTTGATTTTGACTTCCAACGCGTTCTCGGCTTCTAACATTTCGATCTGATCGATTTGTTCGGACGCCCAATCGGCTGCTTCGCCGTCGGGAAATTTTCTTAGCATCGGTTGCAGATAGTTCGTCTTGGCCTGTTGCAGCGACGACCGTGTATCTTCGGCGATCAGCTTTTCGGCGCGGGCACGCATCTGCGATTCGCTCAGCGGCCACACCAACCAAGTCATCCCGACGATCACGATCAACAAGATGCCAACCAGGAACCAGGCTTTATCATGAAACGGAGTGCCGTCGGGAATATCGATTTCGTCCAGCTCGACAAGGTCGCGGCCGAGCAGCTTTCGCGCTTCGTCTTTTTCAATTTGCCGGGTCACCTGCAATGGGCTGAAGCCAGCGGAAGCATGTTCGGCCACACCCGCCAATCCGGCCGACCGTCGTCTCGCTTCGGCCAGCGCTAACGCGAAAGCTTGCGCGTCGGGATAACGACTCGAGGGATCTTTATCCAATGCTTGGCTGATCAACGAACTGACCCAAACCGGACAGTCCAACGCGATCGATGCTGGCTTGGGCGGAATTTCTTTTGAAACGTTTCGTGTCACCTCGGCCACATTGTCGCCAGAAATCGGCGGCCGTCCGGTGAGCGCCAAGTACATCACGGCGGCCAGCGAGTAGATATCGCCACGAGGCGAGATCGCGGCCGGGTCGGCGACGACTTCGGGCGGCTGGAGGGCGATTTCCTGCGGCGTCATTTGTCGAGCATTTCGGTAAACCGAATGCACTCGATCGGTGCGGAAATCAAGCAGGACCGGCGCGAGACCGGAAATGATGATTTTGTCGGGAACGATCGCTCCGTGTGTGATGCCGCGACGGTGAGCGACGACGAGCCCCTCGGCGATCGGAATTGCAAAATCGAGCACGGCGTCCCAAGCTAGACGTGGCCGTCGTTCGAGTTGGCTGGCGAGCGTTTCGCCATCGATTAATTCGTAGGCCAAATAGGCATCATTGTCCTCAAAACCGCCACCGTAACAGCGGGCGATCGCCGGATGTCGCAGCTTTTGCAGTTGCTCCCACTCGTGGGTCAGCCGTTGGCAACTTTCGGGAGTGCCGCCGAACGGAACCGTGAAGATTTTCACCGCCAGCGATTTCTTTTGACCGACGTGAATTGCCCGATAGACCAAGCTTTGGGACGGAAAATCGCCGAGTTTCGATTCCAGAGCGAGGGGGCCAAGGCGTGAACGGGGCATGAAAATCCAAAACGGCGAAGCGATGTCGGTGATGAGTGCGAGGCGGTGAAATCCTGCGATCACGCAGATCAGTCAACGTAACGGATACGTTACTTCAGATTCAAGTATATCGCCCAACGCCTTTGGAAAACGCATTATTCCGGTCGTAGCGATTTTCGACGACCTTGGCAATTGATAGCCAGTTTTCTGTGTACTGCGAGCGAACATCCTGCGGCGAGTTTGCCGATTGCGAACTCTAGGCGATTAAACATGTCGCCTGGTTGGTCACGGAACGGCCAGATTTGATGTGAACCGTATTGCCACGTCTTTTGGAGTCGCCCGTGCTCGCAACACACACTGC
>DNWZ01000384.1 GCA_003506095.1 Planctomycetaceae bacterium
ATGATGGGATCGTGGGCACAAACGTTGACAATTGTTCGATGACGGTTGACAGATTTGAGTCGACGGTTGCGTTTTGATTTTTCGAAAGAAGCGGCGTCGAGTCGGTCAACAGTTTGAAGAGGATCGCGCCGATTGCAAAAACATCGGTGCGTGCATCAATGTCGATTCCCGACGCTTGTTCGGGGCTCATGTATGCAGGGGTTCCGACCAATTCGCCGATCCTTGTCGCTTCGCGATCGCCACCTTGCCATTGACCATCTGTAAATTTTGCGATGCCGAAATCGATCATCTTAAGACTCAATCCGCCTTCGCAGTGCGACACTAAAATGTTTGCCGGTTTTAAGTCGCGATGAATGACGCCGCGCGAGTGCGCCTGCTGGATCGCGCGTGCAATGCGAATCACCAGATTCAATCTCGAGGCGAGATCGAGTCGGTTCTTTCGACAGTAGCGATCGATCGGCTCGCCGGTGCAAAACTCCATTGAGAAATAGGGGTTTCCATCTGCGGTCGTATTCGCCTCGAATACCTGAGCGATATCCGGATGGTCCATTACCGCAAGCGCCTGGCGTTCGGCAAGGAAACGTCCCAGGGTCGATTCGTCCGTCATTCCACGACGAATCATTTTGAGTGCGACGGTGCGGCGAACCGGTTGGCATTGAACGGCTTGATAGACCGTGCCCATTCCGCCGCTGGCGATCACCGATTTTATGTAGTAATTGCCGACGGTTGTACCGATCCGTGGATCAACTGCGATTTGATTGGGAGCAACAGGATGGGCAATATTTTGTGAGTCATCCGACGCAGCGGAATCGATTGCTGGGAGTATTGCGACAGCAACATAACCGGCGACGGTCGCGTCGTTATAAGCCGCCGCAGGAAAGCCGTCTGGCGATTGATTGATAAGAATACTGGCCGATTGTACGGCGATCGGATTACTTGCAGACACGGTTTCGGCCGCCATGTTTTGCTTCGTACAATTTTAGGTCGGCGGCATGAATCAGATGATCGGCCGAAACGATATCTGCGACATCGTGGACCTCCGCGACGCCTGCGCTGATCGTCACCGCCAGCGGGCCGACGGAAGTTTGAAAAGGTCGATCAGCGATTTCCAAGCGACATCGCTGGGCGACTTCGACAGCGTGGTCGATCGTTGTTTCAGACATCAAGATTGCGAACTCTTCGCCACCGTAACGTGCGAAAACATCGTGGCAAGCCGTGACACTGCTGATCCGGCGGCCAACTTCTCTTAGCACTTCGTCGCCGGCCAAATGACCATGCGTATCGTTGACGCTTTTGAAGAAATCGATATCAAACAAGATCAACGATAATGGCGAATTGCGATGAACGGCACATTGAAAGTCGCGACCAAGAATATCGATGAATGAGCGTTTATTCAGTGCGCCGGTCAATCCGTCGCGCGTCATCATCGAATAGACCGCTTCGTGATACTGCAGTTCGATATGATTGGATGACAGGAATTTGAAGATATAACTGCCGAATTGAATGCGATCGCCTGCGTCGAGCAACGATGTATTGCCCGGTTGTTCGTTGACGCTTGTTCCGTTGGTGCTGTCGAGATCGGTGACCGAAAACTTGCTTTCAACTTTTTCGATCAGAGCGTGACGGCGTGACACCGACGCGTCTGCGATACAGATTCCACAAGACGGATCGCGGCCGATGACCACCGGCAAATCGCACAATTCGATTAAATGGTTGGTGATCGATAGCGGATGAATCTGTAACAAACATCCGCCGTCGGAACCCGGGTCGTTCGGATTGACGGCTTTGGTGAGCGTTTCTTCCCAGGCGGAGAGCGTCATGGGGATGCACCTTTGTAATTCAACTGTTGGAAAGCGTCTGTCGCTGTAAACAGTTGGGCGCAGTTTTAGACGGTTTGTGTGGAAACCGAATGAATGATCCGAAAAGTCATCTTTAATGACGGTGGGGTAGTTTGATTGTTTCGGTTTTACCGCCTGGAGGTTCTGACGAGTCCGTTCCTAACGTTTTTTGCGATGCCGCTGGAAAATCACAGCGGCATTAGGAAGCGATCGGGCCGCGGCGGCGCGATTCTTGGTGGATCGCAGTTTGCGGGATTGGCCGAGTCAGTTGACCGAGGTCTTCCATATGATGGATGACACGCTGGACGGTGTAGCGAATCTGTTCTTCACTGTGTTCACTGGTCATAAAGAAACGGAGTCGCGCGGCCGATTCGTCAACCGCTGGATAAAGGATCGGTTGCACGTTCACACCGTCACCGAACATTCGATGCGACAAACGCAGCGCGACCATCGAATTGCCCGTGATCACCGGAATGACGGGTGTACCGCCACTGTCGCCAGTGTCGAGTCCCGCGTTTTTGGCCAACGACAAGAACAGTTCGCTGCGCTGGCGGAGCGTTTCGACCCGCTCGGGCTCCTGTTCCAAAACGTCCATCGATGCGAGTGCTGCGGCGGCCGATGAAGGCGGCAACCCGACGCTGAAGACAAACCCAGGTGCGGTGTAACGCAAGTATTCGATCAGGGCGGCAGTGCCTGCGATATAGCCACCGCACGATGCCATCGATTTGCTGAGCGTGCCCATCCAGATATCGACATCGCGAGGATTGAGCGCGAAATGTTCGGAGATACCGTGACCGGTGCGGCCCATCGTGCCCATGCTGTGAGCTTCATCGACCATCAACATCGCGCGGTGCTTGCGTTTGACTTCGATGAAGGCTGGTACATCGGCGAAATCGCCGTCCATGCTGTAGACGCCTTCGACGATGATCAACACGCGTCGATATTGCGAGCGGACTTTTCCGAGCAATTCGTCGAGCGCTTCGTGGTCGTTGTGCGGGAAAGCGCGGCGACGAGCACCAGACAACAGTGCCCCTTGGACAATGCTGTTGTGCGAGAGCGAATCGTGGACGATCAGGTCGCCGGGGCCCAGCAGGTGGCCGATCGTGGTTTCGTTGGTCGCATGGCCGCCTACCATCGTGATCGCAGCATCGACACCGATCCACTTGGCAATGCGGTTTTCTAGTTGCCCGTGCACGGGTTTTTCACCTGAAACCAGGCGGCTGGCTGAAACGCTGGTCCCATACTTGCGGATCGCGTCGATCGCAGCTTCGCTCACTCGCGGATCGCCCGACATTCCCAAATAGTTGTAGCTGGCAAAACTGATCAGTTCTTTGCCACCGACGACCGTCGTGTCGCGAACGACTGATTCGTGAACCGTGAAGTACGGGTTGGGCACCCCGGTCATCAACATCTGCGACATATTTTGGCGCAAACGCTTGTACTCGCCAAACTGCTCGATGCTGTCCTCCGGCTCGATCACCGCAGCGCTGGCTTCTGCATTGGTCTCGGCGCCTGCGTCGGTGCTGTTGAGTGCCCGCGAAAAATCGCCAGCCGCGATCCGCTTTACCGCTCGCGCGACTCCGTCTTGAGGTAAATACTGAGCGATCGCTCGAGCTGTTTCCTCGATCGTTTCAATCGAATCGAGCACTTCTTGGGGGAAACGGCCTCCGAACGTATCTTCCAGACCGCGAGCGATCTCCAGACGTTCGAGGCTGTCCAAGCCGAGGTCGAGCACGATATTGGTTTCCGGCTTGAGGCCGACAGCACGTTCACCGGCGACCTTGCGAATCTGGTGTTCGACCGCTGAAAGGATCATCCGGTCCAACGGTGTCGACGCCTGGTCGGTCGGCTGGGCGGCCGAGTCGGTCGCAGACCGAACAGAAAAACCTCTCGACGCCGCTCCGGCAGTCATCATCGTCGGGCCACCACTGCGCACCACGCCAGCGATCTCTTCCCAACGAACCCATTTGGCGATCACTTTCAAATCACCATCGCGAACCGCTTCCATACAGGCATGACGCTGGATCTTGCCGCTGCTGGTCTTGGGCACCGAACTGTTTCGAACCAAATAAACGGCATCCGGCGGCAACTCATGTTCCTCGTTCACCGCCCGGCGAATGCTCTGCAAATGAGCGTCCCAATCGAGCCCTCGTTGCCGAATCGTTTCAGCGACAATGACGAGATGTTCGCGATCCTGCAGCGTCATCGCGAACGCGGCGACCGAGCCGGCCTGGACCGCATCGCTGGCCATTTCCACGGTTTGTTCAATGTCCTGTGGATAACGGTTCACACCGCGGACGATGATCATGTCCTTCAAACGGCCAGAAATATAAAGCTGGCCATCGTGCAAAAACCCAAGATCGCCCGAACGCAAGAACGGCCCCTGGCCATCTGCGGTCATGCCATGGAACGTTTTTTCCGTCGCACGCAACGCTTGCCAATACCCCTGGCCAACTGACGGGCTTTGGATCCAGATTTCGCCAATTTCACCCGGCGGTAAAACTTCGAACGTGTCGGGCGATACGATTTCCACCGATTCGCCGGAAATCACACGACCACAGCCGACCAATGTCCGAGCGTGTTCGGCATCGGGATCGATCACGACTTTGCGTTGATCGAGCAACGAGCCGTCGAAAGTGTTCGTAACCGGCCGACCCTCTTTGGGCCCACCGGTGACCAACAACGTCGTCTCGGCCATGCCATAACAAGGCAAAAACGCGTCGCGACGGAAGCCATACGGAGCAAAACGCTCGACAAAGGCATCAATCGTTTTCGGGCGGATCGGTTCAGCACCGTTGAACGCGATTCGCCAGTGCGACAGGTCGACTCCCACCAATTCGTCATCGTCAATCTTGTCGACGCACAATTGGTAACCGAAGTTGGGGCCACCGCTGATTTCGATTTTTTCACGCGACATCGTCTGCAGCCACTTCGCGGGACGCTGCAAAAACGTCATCGGACTCATCAAAGTCGCCGTTCGACCAGTATACATTGGCTGCAAAATGCCGCCCACCAGACCCATGTCGTGATAGGCCGGCAACCAGGCCATGCCACAATAGGTCCGCTCGGGCTCGAACGCTTCCAGAATCAACGCACAATTGGCCAACACGTTCCTGTGGGTCAGCATCACGCCTTTGGGCGAACCGGTCGAACCGCTGGTGTATTGCA
>DNWZ01000658.1 GCA_003506095.1 Planctomycetaceae bacterium
TGTCAGGCTGTAGGTGACCGTGTTGTTGGTTGCGTCGAGATCAAACGCGTTGGCAGTGATTCCGACAGTCGTTCCCGTCACGACGTTCTCGTCCACTTCGTTGTTCGTCGCATCACTGTCAGTTGGCGTGGTGACAGCGAACTCGTTGACGTCGTTGATCGCGATGTTGAACGACTGCGTTGTGGTCGAACCGTCGCTCGAAGCTGCTTGAACAGTCATGCTTCGCGTGGCCCCATGAGCTTCACGGTCGATCGCGGCTGCCGTGGTCACGACGCCGGTGTTGGCATCGATTTGGAACAATCCGTCTGGGTTGCTCGTCAGGCTGTAAGTGATCGTGTTGTTGGTGGCGTCGAGGTCGAATGCGTTAGCCGTGATGCCAACGGTGGTGCCGATGGCAACGTTCTCGTCGACTTCGTTGTTGGAAGCGTCGGCGTCGGTTGGAACGGTGACGTCAAATTCGTTGACGTCATTGATCGTGATGTTGAAAGACTCTGTGGCGGTTGAGCCGTCGCTGGAGGCTGCTTGGACAGTGATGGATCGCGTCGCTCCGTGGACTTCGCGATCGATGGTGGCTGCGGTGGTGACGACGCCGGTGTTGGCATCGATCTGGAAGAGGCCGTCTGGGTTGTTTGTCAGGCTGTAAACAATTGTGTTGGTCGTTGCGTCGAGATCAAACGCGTTGGCGGTGATGCCAACAGTCGTACCCGTCGCGACGTTCTCGTCGACTTCGTTGATCGTTGCATCAATGTCCGTTGGCACGGTGACATNNGCTTGGACGGTGATGGATCGCGTCGCTCCGTGTGATTCGCGGTCAATGGCAGCGGCAGTGGTGACCACGCCGGTATTAGCATCGATTTGGAACAATCCGTCGGGATTGTCTGTCAGGCTGTACGTGATCGTGTTGTTGTTGGCGTCGAGATCGAATGCGTTGGCAGTGATTCCAACGGTGGTGCCAATGGCGACGTTCTCGTCGACTTGGTTGTCGTCTGTGTTCGAATCGGTTGGTACCGTGACATCGAACTCGTCGACGTCGCCGATCGCGATCGTGAAGACTTGTGTAGAGAACGAGGTGTCGGTGGATGTCGCGCGGATGGTGATGTTGTATGACGCGGCGGCTTCTCGATCGATCGCGCCTGCGACGGTGACGATCCCCGTGGTGGCGTCGATAGCAAATCGTCCACCTGCGTCGTCATCAAGGCTATAAGAAACGGAGTCGGTTCCGTCGTCGTCGGTGGCCAAGGCTTGGATGCCAACGGTGGTCCCGATCGCTGTGTTTTCCAGGACGAAGTCTGCGTCCGCATCGACGTCGCTGATGGCGGAAACGGCCGATTCGTTGACGTCGGTGACGTTGATGGTGAACACTTCGGTGGCGAATGAGCCATCTTCGCTGGTCGCTCGAACGGTGATGTCATGAGAGGTTGCGGTCTCATAATCGAGTGCCGCGGCAACGGTGACGATGCCGGTGGTGGCGTCGATTTCGAACAGGCCGTCAGCGCTGTTGTCGAGTGTGTAGGTGATGGTGTTGTTGGTCGCATCGTCATCGCTGGCAAAGGCCATGATGCCGACGGTGGTGCCGATCGTTGCATCTTCGGAGACGGTGTTGTCGTCGTTGTTGTTATCGGTCGGCACGGTGACGTCAAATTCGTTGACGTCATTGATTTGGATCACGAACTGTTTATCAAAGCTCGCGCCGGCTGCGTCGGTGACTTGGACGGTGATGGTATGCGATGCGTTGGCTTCTCGGTCGAGCAGCGTGCTGTTGGCGACGGTGATTTGACCGGCGTTGTCGATGGCGAATCGGCCATCGGCGGAATCGAGCAGGTTGTAGGTAAACATTTCGCCTGCGTCGACGTCTTGGCCGGTGACGGTACCGACGACGGTGCCATTGATGGAGTTTTCATCGACGTTAAAGCCGCTGCCGGCGATGTCGTGCGGCGTATCGTTGGCACCTTGGATAGTGATCGTGATTTGCGTGGTACTGGTCAGTCCGCCACTGTCCTCCATCGTGTAGGTGAAGACGTCTTGCAGTGTATCACTGCTGGTTCGTAGTGCTTGAACGGTTGGGTTGTCGTTATCGACGGTGTAGGTGTAGGTGCCATCGGCGGCGATGGTGATGCTGCCGAAGGTGCCGTTGACGGCTGCATTGACTGAGCCGCTGGCGCTAGCCTCCGTTCCCGCAACTACGCCAAAGACCGTTTTGGTATCCCCCGCGTCGACGTCGGTATCGTTGGTCAGGACGTTGCCTGTCGGGTCGGTGCCTGGAGTTGCGTTGCTGGATCCGCCTGCTTCGACGGCGATGTCAGTATCAGTAACAGCAACCGGAGCTTCGTTAACGTTGGTAACGACGACGGTCATTGTCTTGTCGAACGTCAACCCGCCGACGTCGGTGGCCCGCACCACAATCGTATGAGACTCGTTGGCTTCGAAGTTCAAAAGCGTTCCATTGGCAACCGTAATTAATCCGGTGCCGCTGGCGATCGTGAACCTGCCGCCTGCATCGTCAATGAGAGTGTACGTCGCATTATCGCCCCAGTCAGCATCTGTCCGATTGACTGAGCCAACCACCGCACCATTGGCCGAGTTTTCTACAATCGACAGGCCGACTGCTCCACCTTCGAAGCGAGCGTTAGCCCAGGTGGCCCAATCTCCGTAATGCCCGTTTCCTGCATCGCCTACCTCCAGCCGTAAAGTCGATCCACCGGTAGTGTTGATGGAGATGTCAATGGGAGAAGATAGAGTCGTAAGTACGCCGCTTGTGTACTGGACTATACCATCGACATAGACTCGAAACACGGCAGATCCTCCGCTGACAGTCCAGTCGTCGATGCCAATGGTCGCTTTGAAGGAGGTTGCACCATTGATCGCGTAGTCTACGGTTCCGACACCGCCACCGTTGGGCGGGACGGTCGATATCCCACGAGCATAATTGAATTCGGAGAAGTTGATCGGCCCGCCGATAAAGTCAACATCGTTTTTCACGCCTCCGAGCACATTGCTCGTCGCGGTCGGAGTGAGAGTCGACAGGTACCGAGCCGCAACGACATCTGTCGGAGCGTCATTCGCACCTTGAATGGTGACCGTGATTTGCGTCGTACTAGTCAGGCCAGCGGTGTCCTGCATCGTATAAGTGAAGACGTCCGTCAGCGTGTCGCTCGCTGTGCGCAAAGCTTGAACCGTCGCGTTATTATTATCGACGGTATAAATATAATTTCCATCGGCGGCGATGGTAATGCTGCCGTAGGTGCCGGTGATCGGAGTGGATACAGGGGAGGCGCCTAAAGGCTGTACACCAGCGCTGACACCGATTACTTCGCGTGTGTCGCCGGTGTCGACGTCGGTGTCGTTGGTCAGGACGTTGCCGGTTGGGTTGGTGCCTACGGTTCCGTTGGCCGTGCCTCCCGCTTCGACAGCGATCGCGGAGTCGGGATTGGCTGTAGGTGCTTCGTTGACATCGACCAGGTTGATCGTCACGACTTGTTCAGCAAACAATCCGCCAGCGTCGGTCGCGCGGATCGTGATGCTATGGGATGTGGCGGTTTCGTAATCGAGTAGCGTACTGTTGGCCACGGTGACTTGGCCGGTGGTACTGTTGATCGCGAAGGCACCGGCAAAGTCTTGCGAGTTGATGCTGAAGGTCAGCGTATCGCCGGTATCGACATCGCTGGCATTGGCATCGAAGACAACGGTGCCGTTGGCGCTGTTTTCAGCGATCGATTTATTGACGATCGTTGGCAGCGTTTCCATCGAAGCGAGCGTGGCAATCTCGCCCGCCGTCAACGCTCGGTCGAACAGAGCGATGTCGTCCATGGCACCACGGAACTGACGATCACCGGGGACATTGGAAGCGCCGATCAAGTTGCTGGTCCATGCCGCGAAGTTCACCGGCGCGTTGAAAGTCAGCGATCCGGCACTGACGCCATTGATATAAACTGTTGCCAACAAGTCCGAATCGACGGTGACGGCGACATGCATCCACTGGCCCAGTTGCCCAGCCAGGGCGTTGTTGATCGTTACCCCTCCGTTAAAGGTCGTGCCACTGAACGAAGCTAAACGGAGGTTGTTGGTCGTTCCGGATCGGAACAGGGCGATTGTGTCTTCTCGCTCACCCGCGCCAAACTCGAAGACGCGTTCGGATCCCACGGTGGAATCCAAGGCATCCCACCGGACCCAACTGCTGTAGCTGAATGCATTTGTCTCGGCAACTCCAGGGATAGTCGGTAGTGAAACTTGCGGTGCGGAACTGTCAGCATCGGCGCTAAACAGCAAGCCTTCCGAACCGGGAATCCGACCTGCGGAAGCATCATAAGTCACCGTGCCGCCGATGGTCATCTCCGGTCCGCCATTGACCGTGGACGGCGCATTCCCAGATCCGTTTTCAAAATCATAAGCCGCCACCGCACCCGTGACCTGCGACATGGTCGGCGCGTCGTTGACCGATGCGATGTTGATTGAGGTGCTGCCCGTGGCCGAGAGCGCTCCGCCGCTCCCTTGCGCCCCGGGATTGCCATCGTTGAACGTCCAGTCGATGGTGACGCTGGCCGGTGGCGCGTCGCTGCTGTTCGCGTAGGCGATCTGCTGCATTGCCGAGTTCACCAGCGTGTTCGTGGCGTTGCTGTTGAACGTGAAGACCAGCGTGCCCGCCGCATTCGTGTAGGTGCCGATGGTGGTGCCGCCGACCACGACGTTTCCGCTGGCCGTCGAAATCGACGACAGCGTGCCGGAGGCGTTGAAGATGTCTTGCGAGTTCGCACCGCCATTGCGAGCCAGGGTCAGAGTCGCTCCATTGAAGTTGTTGGATGCGGAGAGTTCAGCGTCCAAAATCGCAGCGCCGGAATTCAGCACCACCGGCACGGCATTCTCGGTGTAGGATTGCGTGCCGGTCGTTGACATCACGCGGACGTTATCAATGATCAACCCAAAACCATCACCAGGTTCCTTGCCGCTGCCAGCCAGAGATCCGAGTGACGTAATCCGAATGGTCGAGGTTGTCGATGTTGCCGTGAAGCTGACTCCGAATTCTTTCCAGCTTGATTCTGTTAAATATCGATCCAGTTCGACTCCATTCACGCTCAGTGAAAAAGAGTCTCCTGTATTGACATCCCCTCGCGTGACCGCTGCTAGACTGAACGTATACGTTTGCCCAATCTCTGTCGTGATGCTTTGTTCCAGGTAGGACGCGACACCACTCGCAGAGCCTTCGACTTCGGCAAAACGAGTGCCGTAAGGTGTTGCGGTTATGCCGTAGAAGGCTGCCGAGTTACTGACTTCCACGCCACTGTTGCCTGACCATCCTGTACCGCCACTTTCAAAGGATCCGTTGGTCACCAGATTCGTACTGCCGCTCAGGATCACCGGCGCATCATTGACCGGATCGACCGTGATCGCCACGCTGCCAGTGACGCTGGTTTGATCAGTCGCTAGCGCCGCGATTTCGTCGGCGGAAAGGGCTCGGGTGTAGATGCGAGCGTCGTCGATCAGGCCGCCAAAATCATATCCGCCAAAGGCAACATTGGCGTGGGCTCCAATCGTTGTCACGCCCGTCGATGGCGTATAGTTAATCGACGCTGTGTGACCTGCAGTTGCTACGGCTTGACCATCGATGTAAAGCGTCTGCGTGTTGGCTACGTCGTCGAAAGTGACCGCGACATGCCGCCAACCGGTTCCGGCTATGGAGATCCCTGAATTGATATACTGCCAGTTGGATCCATCCCAGAAAAATGCCTGTGTCCCATTTCCGCCGTCATCGGCCCGCAGCGTAAACACGTTACCGATGCTGATGATCTCTCCAGCAGGGGCTCCCGCGTTGAGGTTGACCCAAGCGCTGAGCGTGCTGTTGGCTGGATTCGAATAGGTCGAGGCAATCGAAACGAAATCGCGGTTTCCGTCAAGACTCAGTACTTCACCCCGGGTTCCATCAACGACGGTTGCTGCATTCCCGTTAAGCGTGCCGTTCTGCGTAATGCCGACGCTCTGATCGACGGCGTTGCCGCCTTCAAACGTGTAATGCCCATCGAGATTCGCACCCAGAGACGTCGTAATGGTCAGCGAATCGTTGCCGTTGTAGTTGGCGGTGGGTGTGTAGGTCAGTCCTTGCAGTGCCGCGTTGATGTCGGATTCGGTCCCTTGAATCGTCATGAACGAAGAGCCATTCGCTCCGCCGGGAATTGACAAGCCAGTGGTTTGCGACAGCGTCAGCGTTCCATTGGCAACTGACAAGCTGACTTGCAGTGGCGTGTTGCTGCTGCTCAGCGTATCGCTGATCGTGATCGCATTGCCGTTCGCTGTGTTAAACACTAGCGAGCCATCTTCATTGATGTTTTGTGTCGACAGCGGAATCGTTTGCAGTGGCTCACCGCCGAGATTATCGACCGCAATCGCCATTACTTCGCTGTAAGTGTTCCCCGCCGCGTCGGTGACTTGGACGGTGACGTTGTGGGATGGGGTGGTTTCGAAGTCGAGCAACGAACCATTGGCGACCGTGATCTCGCCAGTATTGCTGTCGATTGCAAAGCGACCACCTGCGTCATTGGCCAGGCTGAACGTGAAGTTGGAAAGGACTTCGCTGGCGTCCCATTCGATGACATAATACGAAGTGGTACTACTGCCGGCATCGTTCCATGTACCGGTCGCAGAATACAGCATGGCGAAGTCTTCGCTGGCATCAAAAGCGTTGGGTTCACCAACAGTCCAGTTCGACCATTGATTCGCCTGCTGAGTTCCCGCCGCGGCTCCGATCCAGAAGGTCGAACCGTTGGAGCTGCCCGTTTGCCAACGCCAGGTGCCTTCGGTAGTCGCATCGGTTGCACCAAGCCACACATTATCGCCCAGCGACTGAGCCAATGATTGTACGAGCGTGTTCTCGTATCGTGAGGCAATCGTCACCAGTTGCCCGCCGACTCCGTTGACCGTCGCACTCATCGCTGCGGTTTGAGCGGAGCTCCAGGTGACGTAACTTCCAACCGCACGATAAAACTTGCCCGTGGCCGCGTCGTAGGACAGCGTCGAATCGTTGTTGAGAATTGTCTGAACGGCTTGCGGTACCTCGATAACGCGGACATCGGCAATGACCGCGCCTGAGTTCCCGGTGTCGAGCGACTGAAACGCAAGTGTTGAACTGCTGCTGGTCGCCGTGAAGGTCATTGCTCGACCGGAGAACAGCATGTTGGAGGTTGACCAGCCCGTTGGCTGAGCCAGCGAATAGTCCTGACTCGTGCCACCAGCGCTAACACGAAAGTCCTTCGTGGCTTCACCGCTCAGCCAGTTGCCAGAGACATTGAACAGCACTTGGTATTGCCGCCCGGCAGTTGTGGACAATGTCTGGGCGATGGCCCCGGTTGTCGTGCCATTGAGATCGACGCTTCGACCGCCCAGTGGTGAGGATTGAAGAGTGGTGCCAACCAGTTCAACATCGCCACTTTGCACTGTCCAGTTACCGAATGTCTGACCACTTGTGTAAGTGGCGAGGGTCCCAGGGTTCGCGCCTTCGCGGAACAAACCATCCAGCACAATATCACGTGAGATATCGATATCTGTCGCAATCACTTGCCCAACGCGAGTTCCCACCGTCGCATTCTCAACGACTGACATCGAAGCCGTCGTGGTGCTCGCTGTAAACCCGCCACCTACAGCGACATTGGCGAGCGTTAAGTTCACGCCACCGACGGAGTCGATAACCGTCGTTCCGCCGCTAATGCCACTCATCCGCCAATTTGCGACCAGACCTGTTTCCGACGAGCCGGGAACGTGTTGATAGTTGAGCGAAATTTGTTCGCCACTGATCGCTCGATCCCAAACACGCATGTCGTAGAGAGTGCCTGAGAAACTCTGGCTAGCTTGATAACCGCCGTTGACCGAATCTTGCTCCTGGCCAACGACTAAAGTACCTCCCCCATCGAGCGTCGTTCCAGCTTGATAGCCAGTGGTGGATGCAACGCGTTGGCCATCAACATAGAAGACAACGTCGCCATTGGTGTTGTCCCACGAAACAGCGATCGCGTGCTGCTTGCCGTCGAGCAGTTGCGCGATTGCTCCTGAGGAAACAGTCCCCGTTTGATTAAGCGTTAGATTGATTGCACCGTTTGAACCCACGCGAAAGAGCACTTCATTGTCTTGCGCCCCGACAGCGTACGATATCAACGGCTGTTCCGTACTGCCGTTAGCGGACATCGTAAAGACAGCTTCTAACGTTAAAGCCGTTCGGCCACCAAAGACCGAACCACCGCTCGACGTGATCAGGTAGGCGTTGTTTCCACCGTCAGTATTCAGATTGATGCCGCTGGAAAGATCCGTGGGCGCGTTGCTCTCTTCAGTCAGATCGTTGAGCGAAACCGTGAATGCCTTGTCGAACGTTGCACCGCTGCCATCGGTCGTGCGAACGGTCAGTGTATGGCTGGTCTGGGCTTCGAAGTTCAGCAGCGATCCGTTGGCGACGGTGATCTCACCCGTGTCGCTGTTGATTGAGAATGCTCCAGCGACAGTTTGCGACGTGATCGAATAGGTCAGTGCGTTGGTTGCATCGAGTACATCGTCGGCGTTCCATTCGATGATGTAGCCCAAGTTGGTCGCAGAAATCGTATCTAGCCAACGCCCATCGGTATGCCTGATGCGGCCAAAGTCTTCATCCGCGCCACCTGCACTCGGCTCGCCTGATGCCCAGTTTTGGTACGTCCCATTTAAAGCGTGCCCGGTTCCGGTCCCTTGCCAGAACTGAGCGGCGGGAGTGGTACCGTTATGCCAGCGCCATGCACCCTCGACGAGTTGATCCGATGCACCAATCCAAAGGTCTGAGCCGTTAGCGGTGGTGAGCCCATAGACAAAGGCATTTTCTTGGGCCGAGTTGATCGTCACCAAGCCACCATTGACTCCACCCAGCGTGGTAGCCGACGCATTCGACAGTGCCGTCGTCCAACTGACCGTGCCGCTTACTACTTTGTAAAAGCTGCCCGTCTCTGCGTTGTATCGCAGNNACTCACCACCTTGTAAAAACTTCCCGTCTCTGCGTTGTATCGCAAGCCTGCATCAGCCGCCAACAAAGCCGTAATCCGGGCTTCACGTTCGATGTCGATACCCTGCACTTCGCCAACGCGAGTACCCGCCACCGAGTTTTCATCCAGTTGCATCGTGAGCGTAGGCGTGCTGGTCGTGAAGCCACTGCCGACAACATTTCTAACATTCAAATTGTTGCCGTTCACAGCATTGGCCACGGCACCGGCGGCGGATAAGTTATCGAATCTCCAATTGGCTACCAGACCGCTCTCGTTATGAGGCAGATCGCTGCGGAAGCTCGATGCAATCTCGGCTGCCGTACGGACGTTATTGAAGATCCGCACATCATGCAGCGTTCCTCTGAAACCGTTGTTCGGCCCGAACTGATAGGAGTTGGCACCAATGTCCTGGTCATGCCCAATGACCAAGTTTCCGCCACCATCCAGCGTTTGTCCCGTAGCTGCACCCGATCCACTCGCAATCAGAACGCCATCGTTGTAGATCTGCCAGCTTCCGGAAGCATTCGACCAAGTGACTGACAGCGCATGCCGCTGACCGTCGAAGATCGTATCGAGATCGACATTCGCGGAGAAGAAAGCTCCATCTAAATCCACGCCAATGGTCTCAGTCAATCCATCGCCAGATTTAAACGCCAGCACAGAAAGTGCGTTCGAGTTGGTTGGTGTCGAGTAGCTGAGCAGTGTTTGAACGCCACCGTTGGCAATCGTCTGCCCTGTGAATTGAAACTCGAGTGTCACAGCCGTCAGTCCGTTGAAGATCGTGCCGCCATTGTCGGCCTGCAGATAAGCGTTGTTACCGCCGTCCGTGTTGAGGCTAAGTCCTCCGCCATTGGTGCTCACCAGTTGGCTGTCCGTCGGTGTGCTATTGCCAGAGGACAACGTAGCGATCACACCTTGCGAGATTTCGGAAGTGCTCGATGACAACGTCGATGTCGCGGTGATGACTTCGCCAGCGCTGACGGCGGATGCCAATGCAACATTGGAGAACGTAGCGTTGCCGCTCGCATTGCTGCTGACAGTCGTCGAACCGAGATAGCGGCGAGCCTGGCGAGTCGTGACGTTTCCATTCGAAGGCGTTGCATAAAAGTGAATTAGAATACCTGCCGTATTAGCGATTGTGTTCAAAGTGCCGCTGACGGTGACGGTGCTACCATTGGTCGTGGCAGCAGTGAGGACGGGCGTATTCTGGAGGTTGTTCGCTCCCGTATCACTGTCGAGGTTGTCGTTGAGAGTGATCCCCTGAACGCCCAAGTCGATGCCCAACCCCACATTGCCGTAGATCGAATTGGCAATGATCGAGTTGCCCGTGCCTGCCGTGCTGGCGACGGAGATTCCCGCTGTCCACTGGGTATTCCNNGTTGGCTAGGCCAGTTCCAGTGCCGCCGATCGTGGTGCTGGCTGCGCCGTTTTCGAGCAGAATCCCGTTCTCGCCGCTGCCCGCGATTACGGTACCAGCCAGGTTGATCCCAATGTTGTTCCCGGTGATAACGGTCCCTGTGCTGGCACCGTCAATTTCGATGCCAGCGTAACGACTCCCCATGATGACGTTGCCGAGACCATTGCCGCCAATGGTTGTATTGTCAGCTCCGCCGCTAATAAAGATGCCGTCGCCACCATTGCCAAGGACGGTAAGTCCATCCGATCCGAGCCCGATGAAGTTGTTTTGAATGAAATTGCCGTCCGAATTCTCTCCATCGATCTGAACGCCATCCTGGCCGTTGCCTGCGATGACGTTGCGACGTGCAAGTCCACTGCCACCCACGTAGTTGGCCGTCGCGCCAGAATGAATGCGCACTCCATCGAACGTATTGCCCCTGGCTAACAACCCAGTAGCGTCAGTACCGATGAAGTTGCCAGCGATGATGGTTCCAGACGTGCTCGTGCCGGAGACGACAACACCGTCGCTGTTACCCGAGATCACGTTGGCTTCTGCCGCGTCGTTGCTGCCATCCGCGTTGGTGCCGATGAGCGTATTGGTGGAGGCACCCGACACAGAGACGCCTGCACCGACGTTTCCAACGATGGTAGAGCCATTTGCGCCGAGGCCGATGTAGTTCCCTTGAATCGTTGTGCTACCTGTAGCACTGCCTACTGCGACGCCAACGCTACTGTTCCCCGAAACGACGTTGCCAACAAGCAAGTTGCCAGTGCCCGCGCCAGCCAACAAAATCCCACCACTTGCGTTTCCAAGTGCACTCATTCCCGTGGCATCGGTGCCAATGTAATTCCCGGAAATGGTATTGTTCTGCGTCGTCGATGATAGAATTTGAATGCCGTAGTGATT
>DNWZ01000598.1 GCA_003506095.1 Planctomycetaceae bacterium
TCGGTCGACAACAGCGATCGATAACGCACACTGTCTAGCAATGTTCCCGTTCCGATCACACGTTGCCATGGGAATCCCGACAGCTTGATCGTCGCGAGTGTCATGGTGTCGACCGGGTTGGTGACAAGCACAAAAATCGCTTCGGGGCTTGCCTTCGCCAGTGCAGGAATCCACTCCTGCATGATCGGCATGTTGTCTTCCGCCAATTCCCATCGCTTGCGATGGGGCGGACCATACGGGGCAGATGCGGTGAAAACGATCACGTCTGAGCCAACCGTGTCTTCGATTTCGCCGGCTCGAATCCGCATATTGCTGTTTCGCAAGGCGCTGGCGTGCATCAGGTCCATCGCATCGCCTTCGGCCTTCTCCTTGGACCGATTGACCAACATCAATTCGCTGGCGATTGGCTGCATGACAGCGGCAAATGCGATGGACGAACCGACTTGTCCCATACCGACGATGGTGATCTTCATAAAAGTTTAGCAAACGAGAAAGAAGGATAAACCGACATCTTACCTGGCTAACAGAACGATTGTCTTGACCTGTTTAAAGCGTGCACGCTCCCGACGTGAGAGTGTCTTGGCCATTCGGACCGTCCGCTGCTGCCTCCTAACAAATTACCTGTTCAGCTTGCGTCTGATTCATGAAACGTAATCAATTGATTGATGGTTGCGCCAGCTTTTTTCTGAGTCTTCCCACTGGGCCAGCGGACTTCCACTTCGCATGGCCCGGTGGTTTCGCCCAACCCAAAGAACAGGGTCGGTTGATGTGATGACAGATAACTGCCACCGCCGACCAACTGGTGAAACCATTTTTTGTCTCCAGCCGTTACCGTAACCTTGCAACCGATCCCACGACGGTTCCCGCCGTTGCCCTGAAATTGAACATTCAACCAGTTGCCTTGGATCGTGCCGGATCGCAACAGCGCTAGCGGAGTATCTTGATGGACCACCACGACATCCGGCACACCGCGACCGAGTGTATCGACCATCGCCACCCCTCGACCGACAAGTTTTTGATTGAAGAAATCGCCTGCTTGCGAACTGCATTCTTTCCACTGGCGCCCCAAATTGGTAAAGACTTGCGGTTGCATTTTATGAAGCGGATTGCCGGGATAGTTTTCGATGTGGCCGTTCGTAACGAACAGGTCGATCGCACCATCGGCATTTAAATCTTGAATCACGGTGCCGAAACCGAGTCGTGGCAACGTCGGTTTGTGCAGCCCGACCAGGGCCGTAACATCACGAAAGCCGTTGCCGTTTTGATTTCGATAAAGGGTATTTGATTCGTCATAGAAGTGTGTCGTGTAGATGTCCAAAAAACCGTCGCCGTCATAGTCTGAGACAGCAATCCCCATCCCCGCTTCGTACATCCCTTCCTGGTTAACACCACATCCAAAAGCCAGGGCTTGCTCGCGATACGTGCCATCACCCTGGTTGATGAATAGGAAGTTTGCGGTCGTGTCGTTGGCGATATAAACATCGGGTAGATCATCACCGGTAAAGTCGGCAACAGCGACGCCAAGACTTTTGCTGCCTGGGCCATCGAGTCCACGTTTGGCCGCTTCTGCCGAAAACGTTCCGTCGCCTTGATTGATAAAGCATTCGTTGGGATAGAATGGCATTTCGCGTGGGTGGCAAATCCGATACTCACCCTCTCGATTGCGACACTCCAGCGGATCGAGCGGGTCATAAACGAGGTAGTTGCATACATACAGATCGAGCAAACCATCGCCCGAAAGGTCGGCGAACGCGGCAGAGGCACTCCAACGTTGATCGCCCACGCCCGCTTCTTCAGTCATATCAACAAAGGTACCGTCACCTTGATTTCGCAGTAGTCTGTTTTTGCCGACGTTAGTGACATAGACATCATCGAAACCGTCGCCGTCGTAGTCACCGATGACGACGCCTTGCGAATAGCCAAGACTGAAACCGACAGCCTGAGCGGATAGGTCGACATAACCAGTTTCGCCAAGGTTACGATAAAGGGCTGGCGGTGGTGCTTGACCTTGGTCGGCGATCGTCGGATCACCACCTTGGCATAGAAAGAGATCCCAGCGACCGTCGTTGTCAAAATCTAGCACTCCGCAACCGCCACCCATCGTTTCGACCATCAGCGATTTCCCTTTCGCGCCGGTCAGGTAGGTAAAATCCAGGCCGCATGTTGTGGCAAAGTCGTCAATTTTCAAGCACTGGACATCGATCTCTGGCGAGTCGGTTGTCGTTGGAGTTGACGGGCGAACGAGCGATCCGAACAGCGGTTTCTCGCCTTCTCCGATGGTAGTAGTGGAACCTTTGTCGGGCGCGACATCCAATGACGACGAACGATCGCACCCAGACAAAACAACGAGGGACAATGAAAAAACGACCAGCGTTTTTACGATTGATTGCCGGGTAATGTTTATCGAGAAAGGACGATCGGTACACATGAAAGTCGTCTATGGTTTGAAGTAAGGTATAACCGCTAATGTACCGACTTGAGTCGACTCGGCCTGCGCTGGTGTACCGACTTTAGTCGGCTCGGTTTAGGTGGTTCGTAGGCGCGGTCGCCGGCTAAAGCCGGTACACCAACGTGCGCGGTCCCACCGACTTTAGTCGGCTCGGTTTAGGTGGTTCGTAGGCGCGGTCGCCGGCTAAAGCCGGTACACCAACGTGCGCGGTCCTACCGACTTTAGTCGGCTCGGTTTAGGTGGTTTGTAGGCGCGGTCGCCGGCTAAATCCGGTACACCAACGTGCACTGAAAACTTCCTCACTTTATAACAATAAAAAACCGGGGCAACGCAAGCGTTGCCCCGGTCGCAAAAACAACTGACTTGTCGCTCACCGACGAGGGCTACTCGAGCGTTACCGGCAATCCATCATTACGAACGCCGATACTATAACGAACGACGTGATCGATTGATTCGGAGAAAAATCGCACGCTCGCATCTGACAAGGTCGCGTGAGCACCACCGGGGTGATAGCTGCTCCAGCCATGACATCGACGATCGCCAGCACCTTGCAACCAAGCCCTATTGCGATTGTTTAGTGGGTTACGAATCGAGTTAACTGCTGCCAAAGGGCTCATCCACGACGAATCGTCCGTTGGCAGTTTGTTATGCGGCTGTGCAGGATCATTACCACCACGCCAGTGCATGTCTTCAAAAACCATGACAGTATTTGACGTACCATCTGTAATTTGCGACATCTTCACTCCGCCAAAGTACCGGTGAGTACCGTTGCAGTTCACTTGCTGGTCGATGTACTCTCCATCGACCCATGGAGTTCCTGGGTTAGCACCACGAATGAAAATGTTTGAACCACCGGGACCTGGAAACTCTGGCACTGCGCCGCAGTCTTTCCAGCCACCCCAAATGTGACCTAAATTTCCAACATAGTCGACTCGAGCGCCAGTGGCACCACCAGAGTGACGATAGCCTTGAACTTGGCCACCATTGACCGTCTCTTGGGCATTGGACGGGCACATCACAGAACTGAGCGGAGTCCGTGCAAGTGCCGTGTTGGTCGCATGACTCATCGACTCAGCCGTATTAAAGTTAATCGAGTCGTACAGAGGCTGTTGCTCCATGAACGGCAATGCGTAAACGACCCACGAAAATTGCATCCAGCGGTTGGCTGGGTGACGCATCGTCGCGTTTGCCGGGTTGCCAGCTTGGTCACCTGAGTCGCTATTCCAACCCATGGTACCAAACGTGTCATGGTAGTTATGCAACGCTAAGCCTATTTGCTTCATGTTATTGCTGCAGCTCATACGACGCGCGGCTTCCCGCGCGGCTTGAACAGCGGGCAGCAACAAGCCAACCATCACGCCGATGATCGCAATGACGACCAACAGTTCGACGAGCGTAAACGCGCGTCTGGATTTAGAAAAACTACAGTACATACTCATACCTCTTTTGGGAGAAGACAAAGAACAAAGAACGTAAAAAGGAGAGCAAGTGAATTGCTCACCTGGAGTACCTAGAAACAAGGAGCCGGTTTTATGAAATGCACATCCACTCAGCCATCCGATGCAAAAAAGCCAACTACAAACATGAACACGCGATACAAATTAACTAGGCCCGGTAACACTTGAAGATCTGACAATTACTTGTCAATGACCACCAAACTCACTCGACAACTACATCGATGGTTGTGTCGCTCTCAGGGACTTCGACCGTCAATGGAGATGTCTTGCCGATCAAATATTCTTTAGGGATTGGACCCGCACTCGGCACCCCTGGCACACCCGATGACTTGCCCGTCATGTACGCTTCGCTCGACGCATCAGGGGACAAAAACACTTTATATTTACCAGGCATCGCTCCTTCGCGACCTTCGGTTCCATAATAAAGCTTATAATTGCCATTGGCATCAACCATGCCTGCAGCTAGCTCGCCACCATCGACGGGTTCGAAATTGACTCGCGTCTTCTCCGGTGCAGGGGTCCCCTTGATCGTAACTTTTCCAGTCACACCATAAACCTTAGGCCCTGAGTCACATCCAGCGACAAAAGATAATAGGATGGCTACCGAACACGAGGATAAGATCTTAATCATTGCTTTTTCCGAAGGCGAATAAGGGACAATCAGTTTCAAAACACAAAATGACAAAATATTCAAGGCGAAGGATTAGGCAGTTTTACAATGGTCAGGAATTGCGTCCTGATTCGTGGCGTATCGTATCAATCCGACTGCTAAGCCCTTGGGCAACTCGATCATCTCCACATCGCTGACAATAATCGAGCATTCTTAGCAGAGTCGGCATCGGTATTGACTGTACATCGGCCAATCGCAAAATCGTTTCTCGCAAGTCTTTGCCAACGATGCCCAACGCGGCCAATCGATCCGCTTCGTCGGCTTCGCCAACGAGGCGCAACGTGCCTGCCAATTTCAATTGACTCCGCCAATCGAACGGATTCAAAAGCAACGCCTCGCGGTAAGCTGCGATCGCTTCAACGTTTTCGCCCATCGCATCATGCAGCCAACCTTTGTAATGATAAAAACGGTTGTCGCTCGCTGCCGATTCGGGAACCTGTGAAAGCAGTTTCGCGACACGCTCCATATCGCCACCGGCCGCAGCTTCTCGCAATTGAAAAGCGATCAGTTCGCTGTTTTTGGGATACAATTCCATGCAGCGCAGCAGTTGCTGCTTATGGTCGATTGCGTCGACCTGATCAGACCCATGCCCGATCAGAGCAGCGATCTTTGAGTGAAGCTTTGGATCCGCAGACGAAGTAGCTGCCGCGCCCGATACGTCGTCACCCTGGACCCCATCGACGCCCGCCGCACCCGCCCAGTGAATCAAATAGGCGACCAAAAAATTTTCCGGCGAGTCAGATGACTGCAGCCATTTGCCGTTGTAATCGGCGGTGTTCGACAGCGTGATCCAGTCGGCTCCTATCAAGTAGACATATGTCTCAGGAGATTCATTGCCCGTAGCAATCGCATCGCGTGCGAACTCGATCAGCTTTGTTCGCTGAAGCGTCATGCAGTAATAAAAAACCAACCGGCGGCGAGCTTCAACGTTGTTGGGATCCAACCGTAAACTTTTCAAGCATGCCGCCTCACCACGCGACGGTTGATTCAGCGGACCAAAGTAAGCTGTGGCAACATCCAACAGCGCAGCCGATTTTTGAGGCTCATTGTCCGGCATCCGTTCAACGTATGCGACCATCCGTCCAGGCGAGTCCAACTTTTCGGCCGCCTGCGCTGCTAGCAGCCACGCCATGCCAGCATTCGGATCTTTTTCCTGCCAGCGCCTGCAAACATTTTCCAGACGTTGCCACTGTCCGGCATGTAATGCGTCGGATGCTTCGATCGCCAGCGTCCGCAGCTCAATCACGCGCATCCCCCGATAGACCGTTGACGCGGCGAAAATGAGGGCGCCAACGGCAAATCCCCAGCCGAGGATTCGTCCCAGCCGTTGCCTTACTGGGGCTGGATTGCCAACAGATGGGATAGGCTTCGGGGAACTATCGCTCTGGAGCGTTGTGATCGCTTGAGAATTGGCGAGTGACGAGCTCACGGGAATCGTAACCTGAAACAAATACAAAATCCTAAACCTGTTTGAGTAATTTTACGTACTCTCGCATGCCATGGCAATCCCTTAACCGGCCGGTTATGGAGCATTGTCGTGCATTAGCCAATGGTGCATGAACATATGTGATCGCATTGCAAGGGGCCTAGACGATTGATCACTCTGGACTGGAGCGCCCTTAGCAATACTAAACATCTGAACAAAATCATCCATTTTATCCGTGTCAGGCCAGTATCTGAGATTCCTTTTACAATCCTTTGAACTCCTTCGCAGCTTTCGACACGGCTTGGCCCGTCTAATCGTAGGCTGACGCTGGTCATTCACGTGAATCACAGGGTGTGAGGCACGGCCAGCGAACGCATGCTCGAAGGAGACTGATCATGGCAACGCGAAAACGAGAACTCAAAACCGAAAAACGCACTGTACGCTTGTGTCGATGGCTGCCACTGATACTGGTTGCCGCCATCGCATCCACTGCCACCGCAGATAGCGGCGATAAAAAATCGGTCGGCCAAGTGACGCTTCAAGTCGGCACATCGCATCCCACGTTGATCGCCGACAAAAAGCAGACCAGCTATGTCCGCATCGCGTTGACCGGATCGGAAATTGAATCGACCAAGAAGCGACCACCGGTGAACGTTGCGATCGTGATCGACAACAGCGGGTCGATGAGCGGTTCGAAAATCGATCAAGCCCGACGCGCCGCGATTGCGGCTGTCAAACGGCTGCGAGATGACGACATCGTCTCCGTTGTCCTTTACAACTCCAACGTCTCGGTCCTGGTTCCCGCAACGAAGGCATCCGATCGAGAATCGATCATTCGCCAAATCGAATCGGTCCAAGCCGGTGGCAGCACGGCCCTGTTTGCTGGCGTCAGCAAAGGGGCGGCGGAAACTCGCAAGTTCTTGCGTGACGAATCGGTCAACCGCGTCATCTTGCTATCCGATGGTCAAGCGAACGTCGGACCATCGAGCCCCTCGGAACTCGAAAACCTCGGCGCATCGCTGGTCAAAGAAGGGATCAGCGTCAGCACGCTTGGCCTGGGCCTCGGTTACAACGAAGACTTGATGAGCGGACTGGCGATCTCTGGCAGTGGCAATCACATGTTTATCGAAGAGGCAGACGATTTGGTGGCTGTTTTCAACAAAGAGTTTAATGATCTGTTAAGCGTTGTCGCCGGCGACTTCGAAATCGAAGCGACGTTGGCCGAAGGGGTTCGCCCAGTGAAGGTGCTGGGAACCAATGCCGACATCGTTGGCCAGAAAGTTTTTATTCCGCTGACTCAGCTCTACTCCAATCAAGAACGTTACTTTGTGCTGGAGGTTGAAATCGCCGCAGGAAAAGCGGGCACCTCAAGGCAGCTTGTCGATGTCAGCGTCAACTACATTAACAAGATTAACCAGACACCGGAAAAATTAACGGCGTCGTTAGGTATCCGTTTCACCGACGACGAAACCAAAGTTTCAGCCGATCGTGACTTGGAAACACTCGCTTTCTGCAGCGTCCAAATCGCCAACGACCGCAATCGTCAAGCGACACTGCTGCGAGATTCGGGTCAAATTGGTGAAGCGGAAAAATTGCTGAAGCAAAACACGGAGGAGCTGAAGGCATTGAAAATCATTTGCGAAGCGAAGGATATAAAGATTGTGCTGCCAGCCCTCGAAGTGAACATCGAACTCAATCGCGCTCAAGCGTCATCCGTGCGCGACGAGTCGAAATGGTACTCAGGTCGCAAAATGATGCGTGAAGCACAAAACTACAATCAATCACAGCAACGGGCTTTACCGAGCGGCATCAAATCGAGCCCATCGCCCGAGCGATAGGGAAATGCCGTTATGCCGTTGAAAATCTTGATCGCATTGTTGACGCTGATCGCCGCGCCGCTGCTCTTGCTCGGTTGGGTTTCCGCGTCGACGATGCGAGCCGATCGTTCGACAGCCCAGCGTCAGATCGAAGCGGTCTTGCGATCTCGATTAAAAGAAATCGACACCTCGGTGCAGCCATTGTTTGATGAAATTGCGACCATGCTGACCGGCCAAGTCCGCTTGGCCATCGATCAAGACACGTCAAGCGGCGACCTACAACATGGTGAGTTGACGAGATTCCAGCGCAGCCAACCGCTGGTCCAGCGTGCGATCATTGTCAATTCGCGTGGAATGATGATTTACCCGCCACCGCCGCCAAACAGCAGCGAACCGAACCGGATCGAAGAGTACGCAGCTTTGAAGGCGCTGGCCATGTCGCGTCCGCGTCATGCGACCGAATCCGCGAGTGCACAAACTCATTCGGCTGATCGGTCAAAGGCCGCTACTCAACAAGCACCGATCCCGTCCAGTCGTTTATCGGCACCGGTGTATCATGTTTGGTATCGCGACCAAGGAACGCAGTTGTCGTTATGGTGGCATCAAGAAAGCGGTGCAGCGGTAGGTGTGATGCTGGCGCGGTCACGCTGGATGGCGGAACTGATGGCACGTTTGCCAAATACGCCGTTGCCGACTATCCAATTGGCCGCTCAGTCGAGTTATAAAGGTTTGTCGTCAGAAATCAGGCAAACACCCACGCCGATCGAAGCGATCGCTCTTTATGACGAATCCAATCGGCTGATCTATCGATGGGGCGACGATATCGAACTGTTAAAAACACCTGACACCCAATTGGCGATGTCCGAACCGCTGTCGAGCTGGCACCTCAAGTATTACGCTGCACAACCTTTAACGATTCCGGTGCGGTTTACAGGATTGTATGCGGCGATCGCTGGGCTGGGCATCGTGCTGTTCTCACTGGGAGCTTACGTGCTGACAAACCTGCAACGTCAAATCCGGCTGGCAAAGAGCCGCGTCACGTTTGCCGGACAAGTGTCACACGAACTACGCACGCCGTTGACCAACATTCGTCTTTACACCGAATTGGCCCAAGCGGATTTAGAAGGCGCTGATGGGCCGGCGACGCAACGAATTGCTGGACGACTTTCGATTATTGATAGTGAATCCCGACGCTTGGGCCGATTGGTTTCCGGCGTAATGGAGGTGATCCGCGAAGACGAAGGCAAAGGTCCACTGCGATTGCTGCCCTACAACGCGGATGCGGTGATTGATGACGTAATCCAACAGTTCTTGCCAAGCTACGAAGCGGCATCGATTCGAATCGAGCGTATTCGCGGTGCGAATCAGTCGCTCGTTTTCGATGCAGACTGCCTGGACATGATTCTTATCAACCTTTTAAGCAACATTGAAAAGTATGCGGCCTCTGGCGGAATCGCAAAAATCGAATCCTTGGTCAAAACAAGCTTCCAGAATGAAATTCTTTGTGTGCGAGTATCCGATCATGGCAGCGGCATTGCGTCGCGCCATCATAAAACGATATTTAAAGCGTTCAGACGATTGGATGATGGGATTTCAGCCCCCAGCGGCACTGGGATCGGATTGACAATTGCGCGGCGGGTGGCGCGCCGGCATGGCGGCGATGTCAAGATCGTGCCTTCTGCAAAGGGCGCCTGTTTCGAAGTAACGATTCGCGTTACCAAGGCGAACATGGAAGCCGATTTCGGAAAACCACTATGCAATTGAAAGTGTTGGTTGCAGAAGATGACCCGAACACTCGGGCGGCG
Organism: Planctomycetaceae bacterium; assembly: GCA_003506095.1. Taxonomy (GTDB): domain Bacteria; phylum Planctomycetota; class Planctomycetia; order Pirellulales; family Pirellulaceae; genus UBA6163. The sequence goes on from DNWZ01000598.1 coordinate 9,625, forward strand.
CTTGTCGAAGTGCTTGGTCGAGAAGGGCATGAAGTGATCGCAGCGGCCGATGGTAAGCAAGCGATGTTCTATTTGGAACGTCAAGCGTTCGACTTGGCATGCCTAGACGTCATGATGCCCGGTGCGAGTGGTTATGACCTCTGTCGTTACATTCGCGGGCGAGACTGGCGAATGCCGATCTTGTTCATCACAGCCAAAGGGGACGAGATCGATAAAGTCGTCGGCTTAGAACTCGGTGCGGACGATTACATCGTCAAGCCGTTCGGTATACAAGAAGTTTTGGCACGAATTCGCGCAATCACGCGTCGCTGCATCGCCGCACCGATTGAGACTTGCGTAGCCGACCGAATTCATGGCGACGATTTCTTAATGGGCGATTTGCGAATTTCGCCACGATCATTGCGAGCGCTCCGTGGTCAACAAACCATCGAAATCACCCCACGGGAACTGAAGCTATTGCAAGCTCTTTGGTCCAAACGTGGCCAAGTCGTCACTCGGATCGAACTTGGTCGCTGTGCGTGGGAACAAGGTCACATGCCGGGAAGCCGAACACTCGACCAAACGATCAGTCAGCTCAGGAAGCGCATCGAAATCGACCCACATTCGCCGCGAATCATCCATACAGTCTATGGCGTCGGCTATCGATACGACTAGGCTCTGATACCGACAGTGATTGATCACCTTTACCCAGAACGCCCAGTCGGTTGTCGCATGTGGAAATGGATGCAGTCGGATACATCATGCCCCAAAAAACGATTCGAGCGTCATTGCAATTGCGTCCCGAGGAATGCGAACTGGACGGACTGACTTTGTTTTTATACGTTAACGTTTTCGGATTTTGAGTCTTCCCAGCAAACCTCTCGCTTCCACTGAATTATGTCAGGAAATGATTCGCAATCCGATTTCATGTTCGCCATCTTTGCCGTCCAAAAAGGACTTCTCACCCTCGATCAACTTGCAAAACTTCTTGAAGCTCAAAAAGTTTCTCCTGCCAAATCGATTCAACAAATCAGCCTAGATTCAGCATTTCTATCGCTAGATGCTTACCAGAATCTGGTGGACATGATGTTGCAATGGCAAGGAACCCAAAAAGGCAACCTTGAGGAAGCAATTGCTGAGATCGAAGGATCTGATCTAGACGCAACCATTGCCCTACTGAAGGCCAACGGCAGCGACGATTTGACCACAACGGCGTCACGCGTCGACATGTCTCGCGTTGCTTCCGGGAAGTACACAAGTGCAAAGCATAGAACGGGAGAACGTCGATACCGAATTGTTCGTCCTCTCGACGGTGGACGCGGCGGCATGGGAATTATTGCGATTGCAAAGGACGAGGAACTCGGCAGAGAAGTTGCCGTCAAGCAAATCCAGGAAAGTATCGGCGATCATCCGGCTTACCGCGAACGTTTTGAGACCGAAGCTCGGATCACCGGCAACCTTGAGCACCCCGGCATTATTCCCATTTATGGATTTGGCGTGAATGAGCGCGGAGCACCCTATTATGCGATGCGATTAGTTCAGGGGGATAACTTAGCGGTAAAGATCGCAGAGTTTCATTCTGCTTTAGCATCGAAAGTTATACCCTTTGACGGCATCGAATTGAGAGGATTGATTGACCGCTTGATCGATGTTGCTCAAGCGATGTCCTATGCGCATAGTCGCGGAATTTTGCACAGGGATTTGAAGCCCGGCAATGTCTTGGTCGGGAAGTACGGAGAAACACTTGTCATCGATTGGGGGCTTGCGGGTCGAACCGGTCAAGNNCAAAAATCGTTCACATTCAAACCAAACGGACAGTTCAAACTCTTTGCCGCAGGACACAAAGTCCGAAGTGGATGGGTCAATCCTGTCAAGTGTTCCCAATACCACAGGTGTGGATGCGACGGTATCGCTTGCCGGATCGCTGGACGATTTTTCGGGCGATATTCGTGAAGGCGATTTTGTCGGTACACCAGGTTTCGCGCCTCCAGAACAAGTTCTTGGCCGTGTGGAATCGATCGACCAACGGAGCGACGTTTTCGCCCTCGGGGCGATTCTCTATCAACTGCTGTGCGGCAAGGCACCGTATGTCGATGGGAAAACGACGCGGCAGGAAGTGGTCGAGGCTACGCTCAAGGGAGACACACTCAATCCTCGCACAATCAATCCGGAAGTTCCAAAAGAACTCGACGCGATCTGCATGAAGTGTCTTCAGGTCGACCCGCAATTGCGTTATTCCTCTGCGCAGCGCCTGGTAACCGAATTGGAGCACTGGAAAGCCGACTTACCCGTCAATGCACTGCCGGAATCGTGGACGGGTGCGAAGTTGCGTTGGATTCGAAAAAATCAAGGCAGATCAGTAGCCTTTGCGATCGTAGCCTTCACACTCTTGTTTTCTGCTCTCTGGGTAAATTGGCTGTCGGGCAAATTGCGAACCGAAACTCTGCAACGTCGCGAAGCGGAACAGCGCGCAGAGGCTGAGCGAGCGCGAGCATCTGAACAAGAAGCAATCTCGCGAATTACACGTACCGAAAAGGAACAGGCGGAGTTAAAAGCTGCGATTGACGGATATCTTAAGCAGAGAGCAACGTTCGAGAACTTAGTGTTATTAAAGCCACCGGGATGGCTGGCCAAAGCTCGTTCCCAGCTTGAAGAAATTGGCATACCACACGGCCAAACCGACGATTCCGTTTGGCGCAACTCCGCTCAAATTCAGTTGGCAACATCCGAAGAAATGACGCTAACCCATTCGGCTGATAAACAATCACTTTTCACGCCGGCAAAAATAAAGTTTAGTGAAAGCGGCAAGTTGGCCGTCGTGCCTCAACACAAAGCGACCGCGTTCGTTTCACTGAGAGTGCTGTTGTATGACACCGCAACCCGAGCGGTCAGCAAAACCTTCAGTTACTCAACGACACAGTCGGCCACAAGAAGTTTTACTGAGGCGTTAACACAGCGTGTAGGACTTAAGCAAGAAGTTATCCAAGATTCTGTGATCTCAGAAAGTCGCGGGATAGTCGCGGCTATCACTACCAAAGGCAACTTAGTGCAATGGAACTTGGCCGATGAGACATTGCCACCCACGATCCAAGTGATTGGTGAAGAACCAATGCCGGTCCATCTAGCTATAGATGACACAACGGGTCATTTTTTCGTTATGCGAAACAATCGTGTCGAGTCATGGTCAATTGGAAAAAGTGAGCCTACAAAATCATGGCTACCAGTTTTGGATCCCGGTAGGGGCATTCGGGACATCGAGTGGAATGCCAGCAGCCGAAGACTTTACCTTGCGGCTGATACAAAAGTCTTTATGATCCCAGTCGACAAGCCTGACGACGAACCAATCATCGGAGTCGATTGCGCTGCGACACGAATCCGATTCAATCGCGCTCGAAACACGGTTGTAGCGATCGGGAACCACCAGATTTCGCTGCTCGATGGCGATTCAATGCAGTTACTGAGTTTTTTCCCTGTTGCCGACGGCACCCAGAAGTATCAAAACGAAGGCGAGTTTTTAGACTTAAGCATTTCCGATGACGGTATCTACGTGGCCCTGGTTGCAAGGCAGGAAAACCAATGCTGGACCGAAGTTTGGAATGCTGCAACCGTGACTCGCATCGGTCGGGAGTATTTGAGTGAAACCATACAGCCAGGTTTTCAATTCTTGCCCGACAGTTACCGATTGGCGCGTCTAGAGCAGAACGGGGTGAGCTGGTGGGCGATTGACGGTGCGGTACCCGGCAAGTATTTCGCATTTAGCGCAAAACCCATTTATCGTGCGGATTGGTCAACAAACGACGCGACGATTCTTATAAGCCGCCAAGACTCCATAGAACACTGGGCGTGGAAACCGGAAGATGAAGCCGCACCTCCAGAAAACATTATTAGGAATGGTGTCAGGGAGCATCTAAAAATGACC
>DNWZ01000284.1 GCA_003506095.1 Planctomycetaceae bacterium
TCTGCATCCACTGCATCTCGTCGCAGAACTCCATTTCCGCAACCGTCTGTTCCATCCGCGCGATGATCCCGGGCACCAGCGTCTCGCAATTGCCGATCTCGAAATGGATGTCCGATCGGACGATCGTCGCCGACGTCGACGGCGCTTCGCCTTCGGCGTTGACGACTTCCAACACTTGGCTAACCGTGTCGCAAAGGTACTCGACCAATTCCCGCTTAGGCACGTAACTAGTCGCGCCCAAATGCAACGCCTGCGACGCGATCGACTCGCTGCCCACTGCCGTCGTCAAAATGACGGGCAACATTTGATAACGATGCTTGATCTCGGCGACCAATTCCAGCCCATTCATTTCTGGCATCTGCAGGTCCGACACCACGATGTCCGGCATCGCCGCTTCGATCAGCTTCAACGCTTCGACCCCGTTCTCGGCACAGACGACCCGATACCCACCGCCTTCCAGCACCAGACGAATCTGCAGTTGCTGGGTCGGACTGTCGTCGACCACGAGAACCGTGAAGGCGGATGGCATAGGGTATCCTTCGACGTGCGATAGCGGGGATTGCGGGATAAGGACCCGCATCGGATGCGGGCTTGAGGGTTGGCAAGGCCAGATCGTAACGATTCAAGTGAGGCGTGACGAGGTTATTGCCAGCGATAGATTCTCATGCGGTCTAAGGCTCGAACCATCACCCAGAACCCTTCGCCATCGGCATCGGGTTGAACGGCAAGGTGCGCCCACGAGTCTTCGGCTACCTTGGTTTCCGCCAGCAGCCGAAACGCTTCGGCATCAGCCGCGATCAGTCTCAGTTGGCCATCGGCGTCCAGCGCCAGAATACTTCCGCTTTCAGGACTGGCCACCATACTCCAGTATTTCCCAAAAGGCTGGCTCGTCCACTTTTCGGTGCCATCGGCCAAGCTCATGCAGACAAACCGCTGGTTCTTTAAGTGCATGTAAAGGTGCTCGCCGACAACGACCGGAGTCGACATGTAGGCTTGTGCCTTGTTGTCCCAGACCTGGTCCACCTTGGCCACCGATCCGTCGTTCATCGCCAAGTTGAACATTCGTGACCGACCGCTGTGGGCGGATGAGAAGAGCCGATCGCCAACGACGACCGGAGTCAAAATGTTCATGCCGCGAAACGACTCGATCGGTTCGGACCACAATTCGCGGCCGTCTTCCAGCGACACGCCCGCCAATCGCTCGCGAGTCGCGACGACCAATTGCCGCTGGCCAGCGATTGTGGCGATGATCGGACTGCTGAACGCCCCGCCGGTCATCATCGAGTCGCCGCCTTTGAGCGTTTGCCAAATCATTTTGCCGTCGGCCAGAGACAGTTTGGTGGTCCCGCCACCAACTTGGATGTAAACCGCATCGCCATCGATCACCGGCGAACAGACACAACCGAACGCCTGCAGCGGATCGCCGAACTGTTTGGCAAAGTCGACTCGCCATTTGTCCTGACCCGTTTTCGTGTCCAGACAAACCACGACGTCGCGCATCCCCGCAACCACCAAATTGTTTTCATCACAAGCGGGGGTGGCGCGGATCCAGTCGCCGTTGGATGCGGCAAAGAATGGCACCGCCATCGCCCCTTCCCATTTCGTCGTCCAAACCTGTTCGCCAGTCTCCAGCTTGAACGCCGTCACACGCTCAAACTGCTTGTCCACCGTTTCGGTCGTGAACACCAATTCGCCCGACGTTACCGGACCGCTGTAGCTGGGCCCCAACTCAATTTCCCAGGCCATTTGCAGGCGATCGCCCAGCGTTTCTGGCCACTTGCCGCCAATCGATTGACCATCACGTTGCGGCCCACGCCACTGGCCCCAGGACGGTTCGGCGGCTTGCGACTGCGGCAAACCGACACATAGCTTCAACAAAACGACCAACACGAAGACAAGACGCAACGAATACGAGTACCACATGCTTGGGATTCCCACGGAAGAACGAGCAAAAGATCGCGAAAAACCAAAATAGCGTTTCATGAACACCGGCCAACCCGATCGTATCAATATCCTGCTGGCCCAGTCGCTGCGACATCCAAAAGCGGCATGCCCAAACTGGTGCGGCACTCGTCCAGCATCTCTTTTGTCCGGCTGGCACCAACACGCGACACGCCGATCGCTCGCACCTTCAGCAATGTTTCCAGATCGCGAACACCACCAGCAGCCTTCACTTGAACATGATCTGGCGAATACTGGCGCATCAATTTCAAGTCATCGATCGTCGCGCCGCCGGTACCATAACCGGTCGACGTCTTGACCCAATCGGCATTCAATTCGCCACAAATCTCGCACAGCCGCTTCTTGTGGTCGTCCTTCAAATAACAATTCTCGAAAATCACCTTCACCTTCTGGCCGGCTTGATGTGCAACTTCGATCACTCCATGAATGTCCTGGCGAACATACTTCCAATCACCGCTGAGCACCTTGGAAATATTGACCACCATATCCAATTCGCGACACCCATCGGAAATCGCGCGTTTAGCTTCGGCCACCTTGATCGATGAAGTGTGCCCGCCGTGTGGAAAACCGATCGTGGTGCTGGGCATCACGGTACTGCCGGCCAGCAACTCCGAACATCTCGCCAAGTAATACGGCATGATGCAAACGCTGGCCGCGTCGTAAGCAAGCGCAAGCGCGATCCCCGATTCCAAATCGCTCTGCGTCATCGTGGGGTTCAACAAACTGTGGTCGATCATCTTGCAGATGTCGGAATATTTATAATCAGTGCTCATTAAGTTTTGTTTTCGAAAGGATGGTGGATCGGTTCGCAGCGCCGCCTTTAGGCGGCATTCGAAACCATTTCATATGTATCTTTACAACTCAGGTATAAAATGCCTTAAAAAGTCATACGATTGCTTCAAAGCCAATTTTCGCGAATCGAGCGTTTTCTCATAGATTCGATCTTCGACTTCGACGCAGACCGGTCCGCAATATCCCGCATCGCCTAACGTCGAAAAAAACTTGCCCCAATCGACTTCGCCCAAACCCGGCAGTTTCGGCGTGTGATAAGAATTCGGATAACCCAAGATGCCGACTTCGTTCAACAGGTGGCGATCGACGCGGACATCTTTTGCATGGACGTGAAAAATGCGATCGGAAAAGTCTCGCATCGGTTTCAGGTAATCCATCTGCTGGAAAACCATATGCGACGGATCGTAATTCAACCCAAAGTGGTCGCTGGGGATTGCATCGAACATTCGCCGCCAAATCGCGGGACTGTGGGCGAGGTTTTTACCACCAGGCCATTCATCGGCGGTGAACAACATCGGACAGTTTTCGATCCCGATCTTCACGCCTTGCGCTTGGGCATGGTCGACCAGCGGTTTCCAAACCTGCAAAAAACGAGGCCAATTGTCGTCGACCGACTTCACCGGGTCGCGACCGACGAATGAATTGACGCGGCCGATCCCCAAAATCGCCGCCGCATCGATCACCTTGTGCAAATGCTCGATCGCCATAGCCGATTCGTCGGCATCCGCCGCCAGCGGATTGGGATAGTACCCCAGGCCGCTGATCGAAACCCCGTAACTCGCCGTCATCGACTTGATTTCGCTGGCCCGCGACTGCGACATATCATGAACATCGATATGCGTGATTCCCGCATAACGCCGCGTCGCCTTACCGACCG
>DNWZ01000460.1 GCA_003506095.1 Planctomycetaceae bacterium
CGTCATTGATCGGATCGATCGTGACAGTGAAGGTATGCGTGGTGGTCCGTGGATTGAGCGGATCGTTATCGGTTGCCGTGACCAGGTAGACGGCAAAGCCGAACGCATCAGCGGCCGGGAAGACCGTTAGCGTACCAGTACCGGCCGCCCAGTTATTCGGCCCGCCAGTGACGGCAATCGTCGGATCTTGGGTCATCATCCCCGATGGGACATTGATCGCGGTAACGGAGAACGAAACGTTTTGTCGTTCCAGTTCGTCACGAGCGGTCATCGGACCTGGGGCAACACCGGTGACGAACGCGGGCAACACAATCGCTTGCCCGAGATTCTCGTCGAAGCGTGTGCCTGCTGGCATCGTGAAGATCGGTGCGTCATTCGTTTGCCCAACGGTGATTGTCAGTGTGGCAGGATTGACGGAGCGAACCGCAGGTAACGAGATCACCGCGCCGGTTTGTGGATCGACTGTGCGACCATTGTCCTCGATCGTGAACCGTAACAGTTCGACCGGATTGAACGGAGTTCGCTGGTTGTAATCAGCGGCGGCGAAGAAGCGGGCGTTGGTCAAACCGCCATTTTCGAAATCAAACTCGAAGCGTCCGCCTGCATCGGATTGCAGTGTCAACATACCGCTGCCAGTTCCCGGGCCGTTGTAGTTGGTTAAAGATGCAACATCGACGGAGCCTTGGTTAGTCGCCAAGGCGACGACACGTAGAACTTGGCCGACTTCGGTAAACGGCGCGACGAGGTTAGGCGTCAACGTTCCGGGTACTGACGGTGTTGTCGGATGGAGCAGCGCCAATAAGTCATCGGCGTTGAACTGGAACATATCGACGCCCGGCGTACCGGCTTCGGTGAAGGACAAATCGCGATTGAACGCGATCGGGGCATCATTCACCGGTTGGACGTTGACCGTCACGGTGCCTGTCGCGGTCAACCAACTGGTTTGATTGGTCACACCGGCTCGGTTGCCGTTTACGTCTTCATCGATCCCACTGTCTTGAACGACGTAGGTGAATACGATCTCGCCGTAATAGTCCGTGGGGGCACGGAATACGACGTTGCCGCTTGCGTTGACGGACACGCTGCCACCACCGGAGGCCGGTGTTGTGACCATCGAAACATTAATCACTCGCAGCGTGCTGTCGTTGATACCGCCATTTTCGTCGGTCGATATCGGCTGGCCAGCCAAATCATTTCGCAGCAAGAATGCGGCGGGAATGATGATGGTCGAGTCTTCGGTCGGCACCGGAATATTTGCCGGCGCGAATCCGAGGCCGACATAATATTGGCTCCAAGCGGTCGTCAAATCGATCGGATTGAATGTGCCGCCTGGATTCCGAACGCCCGAGCCGATAGCGCCAACAGAGATCACATCATTTGCCGGGATCGGATGGTCGTTTTGCGGGGCAACATCGATCACGGCGATAGCGGTATGACGCAGGCGCGGTTCCGTTGTCGTCACATTGGTGAGGATTGTCGGTGGCGTGTTGACTCGGGCCGGATCGATCACCTGGCCATCATCTTCGATCGTGTAGCGGAAGAAATCGAAGACCGACACGGCAGTGCCATCGCCACGATCGACCGACGACAGCGTCACATTATCACGGTTCAAGTAATCATCGGACAGGTAGACGATATCCAGCAGCGAACCGATCGACTGGGCAAAGCCCGTACCATTGGTCACGGCGAACCGCAGTCTCGCCGTCCCGTGAACGGTCACAACATCGACTTCGCCAGTGCCGGGATTGATATTGGGATTGAGCGAATTAATCACTGAGCCATCGGGCAGGATGACTTCCACAACTCGCAAGGACTGATTCGTTTCGTTCCACGGGGCTGCAGGTGCACCGACGGGGAACAACGGATTTTCGTGCGCCCGAGCATTCGCCAACAAATCGGCTGCCGTGATCGTCAGCGGGTGCGGGCCGCGGCCGACTTGTGGCGGATCACCAGCGCCTCGTGTCGGTTGGCTTTCGCGTGTGACGAAGCGATGGCTAGACGCAAGCGGCGCATCGTTCACCGGACGCACGTCGATCGTCACTGTCACGATACTCGGCAGCGTGACGGTGATGTTGGCATCGATCGCACTTTGCTGCAGCGCCACGTAGTAGGTAAACGTATCGATACCGGCAAAGTCCGCCGCAGGTTCGTAGGTGAAATGTCCCGTGATCGGATCTAACTCAAATGACGCAGTTGACGCAGCGTTGGTTGGTCCTGTCACCAAAATGAACCGATGGGGCACGAACGGCAGAAGCGCGGCAAGTCCGTCGTTATCTCCTACCGATACCCCGCCAACCGATGTATCCAGAACTTCATCTTCCAACATCGTATAGTTGTCGTTCGTCGCAGCCACAGGAGCGACACGGATAACTTCCACGCGGTAATCTTCCACTTCGCCACCGACAGCCAGTCCGGTCGGCTGAAGTCCACCTTCGGGTGAAACTCGCACGCGCATCGTCCGAGTGCCATTGACGGCGTTGGTGGGTGTGAAGATCGTAAACGGATTGTGTCCGTCAACGACCGGTCGGCTGTTGAGCACCCTTTCGCCCAAATTGGATTCGAATACTCCGTTGTTGTTGAAATCGATCCAGGCGTCGATAAAGCCTGTTCCTTGAACGGTGATTGAGATTTCCGTTCCGGCAGGATCTAAGGGATTCAAGAAACCGAGTACTTCGGACGTATCCGGGAGCGAGTTCGGATACGCCGGATAGGTCGAGCCATCAGGTCGCGAGAAGACGATGTAGTTCGTGCCGCCGATATTCAGCGTCGAAACACCGACACCATCCTCGTCGTCGAGATTCTCCAGCCGGATCGCCGTCTGCAGATCGCTGACCAGGGTGAACGGGGCGACGTTAATTCCGGCCAAGTTGCCATCGAACGTTACGAGGAACTCACCAGGGTTAACGTTAGTCACCGTGATATTTCCAGTCAGTGCAGGCGTTACACCATCGGAGAGTGTGATCGCTTGCAGCGCGGCTTGGATAGCGGCGGCATCGGCATTGAAAGCGATCGGGGCCGACGAACCTGAAATCCCGATGACGAGATCATTTAACGACAAGACAAACGAACCGCCGGCGACCGAGGCGGGAATCGTGATCAAGACCTGTTGCGGTTGATAAGCGATCGGCGTCAGTGTGACACCGGCACTGGGCACCGTTAAGTTCGCGCCGTTGGCGGTGATGTTCAGCGAAGACGACGCCAGATTCAGCAAGAACTGAACGCGGAACGACGAAGCGTTAACCGGATCTCGGGTCACCGCAATTCGTCCCTCCAAGGACGAGTCGATTGACTCCAGTGCCGCCAGGATTGTAAGCGGATCGGCATTGAACGGAATCGCCGACGTCGTTCCCAGCGGCCCCGATCCACCACCCACCGACAGCGTAAACGTACCACCGAGCGTATTATTGGACAGTTGAACATTGAATGCCCGGCCGCCAGCGGTTGCCAGCGTTGAAGTGATCGTCGCGGGCGCAGCAACCAGCGCTGCCGAACTCACGGTAGGCGACGTGATTACGTTGCCGGTCAAAGCACCGCCAAAGGTTACGGTCAGCGGCCCAGCGGGCAACGAAGTGCCTTGTACGGTCACGTTTCCGGCGAGTCCACCGATCGCTTGCAATGCGGTTTGAACTTGAGCGGCGCTAGCGTTCCAAGGGATCGATACCGAACCGGCCACGATGCCTAGCGGTGCATCATCCGCAAAATCTAAGTTAAACGAACCGCCAACCGTATCGGGCGACAGTTCAAGCGTGAACTCGTGTGGCGAAGTGGCGGTCGTTTCAAGTACGACACTCGGCGGTACCGAGACCGTAAACGAGCTGCCGGGAGCCTGGAAGCGGTTACGAATTGCGTCCGCCAACTTAGCAGCAATCGTTTCGACGGAATCGGCAAGTTCATCATAGCGGACCGCGATATTGCCAACCGCTGGTGCGATCGTCGATGTCACCAACTCAAACACATACTCTTCGCTGCCGTTATTGATGCGGATCGAGTCACGAACGCTTACTGGCGCG
>DNWZ01000668.1 GCA_003506095.1 Planctomycetaceae bacterium
CCAAGAACATGGTCGACCTGCCAAGCCGCGGGACCAGCGGATGGAACCCCAAGGGCGCCGGCCTGAAGTCGATGGATTTGACGTTCGGTTACTTGTATCAGACCGGTACTGATGAAGTGTTCGCCGCACTTCGCCAAGCGTTCATGCTCGACACCCCATTGGTGTTTGGCGTTTTGGACGGTCCACACGGCGGCATTGCTGGTCGAACGGTCCAAGGGTTCAAGTTTCCTGGAATCGTTTCGGAGTTTCCGATCAGCGAAGAACTGGAAGATGGCCGCCGAGTCGAGGTCAAGGTCGACTTTGCCCGTCACGTCCTGTCGGGATCGCTGTTGTTGCCTGAGTGGATCACGATCGCCGCGTTGACATAATCGACGCCTAGCAGGCTGAAAATCTCATAACTTAGAACCAAAATCAGAACCCGCGATGAACGATAAAGCTGCGATTGTCGAATACTTGGCCGAGCGTCTCAATGGCGACGCGTCCGAGTGCACTCACATGCAGGTACCCACATCATGGCTGCGGGTTCTGATTGATTTACCCGAACCGCCGCCGCGCGTCGAAACGCCGGTGGAATCACCAAGTGAACCGGTTGCCGAACAACCGGCCGAAGAACCAGCCACGACAAAGCGTCGGCGCAAAAACACTGAATCTGTTTAAATCAAAATGAAATCATTCCGTTTAACCAACGGTCAAGTGTTGGAAACAACGCTCACCTACGGTGTCGTGAAACGCGTTCTGGCACTCACGGGCGTGAACCTGTTGGAGGTTCCTGACAGTTCTGAAATGCTGAAGGATTTATCGAACGATCCGATTGCATTTATCGACATCGTTTATGCCGTGGTCAAACCACAGTTGGATGATGCTGGGATCAACGATGAACAATTCGCCGAGCTGCTTGATGGTGGCTCGGTTGAATCTGCAACGTCCGCGTTCCTGGAGGCACTTGTCGATTTTTTCCCCGGTACCCGGGGGACGATGCTCCGCCGGGTGCTGACGAAAGCGAACGACTGGATGGCCAAAGCGGATCGGAAGATCACGGAGGCACTGGAAGACGGGACGATCGACGCGGCAATCGACGGCGCGTTGACCGAATTGATCGCTGGCAACAGCTCAACGAAATCGCAGGCCGAGCCGGAATTGCCCCCGAGCAATTGACGCTCGCTGAAATCGTGGTTCGTGCCGAATCGTTTGCGACTGCACAGTGGGACCACACGTCGTTGTTGGCGACATTGCTTTACAACACCCATCGCGGACCCAAGAGCAAAGCCGCCACGCAAGAGGATTTCCATCCTTACAGAAAACGACGGCCGAAGAAAATGACCGTCGAACATCTTCATTCGTTAAAGAGTCTGTTCAAACCCGCTGAGGGATCACAGTGATCAGCATTCGGGCGGGAAAAGGTTTCTTCAACCGCCAGAAACTGGACGCTGCGGTTGAACGAGGCGTCCGGAAATCTTTGATGCAAGCCGGGTCGTTCGTGCGAATTACCGCACGGCGATTGATCAAACCGGCCCCAAAACTGGTCGGGCGTAAACGAAAACCAGGCCAACTTAGGCACGCGAAATCTAACACCAGCCGCCCAGGCCAGCCGCCACGTTTGCACACTCGGGCCGTGCAAAACTTGCGAATGATTCGCTTTGCATGGGAACCACGTGGCCGGATGGTCATTGTCGGGCCGCAACTGTTCAAGATGGACGGTGGAGTGCGGATTCCACAAGTCCTTGAACACGGCGGAAGGTCGTTCATCAAGCGAAAGTGGTTGGGTAGGAAATCGATTCGGGTCAAGAAAAGGCCATTTATGGCACCGGCACTAAAAGCCGAAATGCCGAAGTTCCCCAATCTGTTCGCAAACTCCGTCAAGGCGTAATCCATGTCAGCCCAGAGTATTCGCGCTGGTCGTGCTTTTGTTGAAATCTACGCTGTCGACAAGTTCAGTAAGGTTTTCGACGCTGCGGAATCACGCCTAAACGGGTTTAGTGATGCACTGATGGCGGCCGCTAGAAGTGCCGCCGCCCCTGGATTATCAGTCATGGCTCCCATGGCCGCCGCGACAATGTCGTTCGCTGCATTTGATGATCAGATGCGGAAAGTCGCGTCGATGGCTGGCGGAACGGATGCCGAGCTGCGTACGCTGACGGCGACGGCGGAACATCTTGGCCAAACCACCAGCTACACCGCCGCACAAGTCGCAGCGTTGATGGTGGAACTGGCACGTGGTGGCATGAACGCTGGCCAAATCGACCAAGCGACGAAATCGGTTTTGGCATTGGCGCGGGCCTCGGATACTGACGCGGCTAAAGCAGCGGAAATCTTAATCGCGACGATGAATCAGTTTCGATTATCGGCAACGGATGCGGGACGAATTTCAGATGTTTTAGCGTTAGCCGCAAACCGCAGCGCGGTCAGTGTTGAAAGCCTTGGAGAGTCACTCAAATACGCTGGCCCGGTCGCCAAGGACTTGGGTTTAAGCCTTGAGGAAACTGTTGGAATGCTATCTCAGCTTGGGAACTTTGGGATTGCTGGTTCAGAAGCCGGTACGGCACTGCGGCGAATTGGAATCCTGGCATCAACCCAAGCGGAAGAATTGCAGGCACTGTTTGGTGTCATCAATACTGATCCCACCGGCAAGCTGCGACCATTGGTCGACATCCTTGACGAAATCGGCGCTAGTGTCAGTCAGATGGGACAGGCGGAAGGAATCAGTGCCCTAGAACAAGCGTTTGGGATTTTAGGAATTACATCTGCAAGTGTTATTTCTCAAACTGGTGGCGGTGTTCGCGGATTAACCGCGGACCTACAGAACGCCGCTGGTGTCGCGATCACAACCGCCGATGCAATGGATGGAGGAATCGGCGGAGCGTTTCGGCGATTTGTTTCTGCGCTTGAAGGGGCAATCAACGCGGTTGGTAGCCAATTGTCTGGCCCGCTGATTCAATTTGGCCAAGCGGTCGCTCGTGTCCTGGTAGACATTACAGGATGGATTAGTCAGAACCAAACGTTGGTTGTTGCGCTAGCAGCGTTTGGGGCTGGTGCAATGGCTGTATCAGCGGCATTGGTAGCGTTGGCAGTTGTTACGCAAACATTGCTTTTCAGTCTTCTTTCTTTAGTAATCGTCCAGCAGCTTTCTATATGGATGTTTGGAGCCACGCTTAGCGCGATTGCCTTTGCGGGCGTCTTGCGAATGCTTGGGGCCGTGTCGAAGTTAAGTGGAATGATACTTACCGGCATGGGGAAAGCTGTCGCAAGCAGTGTCGGCATTATGGGCGCTGCAAGGGCAGGGGTTGTTGCCTACGTCGCCGCACTTCGCGGCGCTAGCGGAAGCTCAGCACTTTTGGCTGGAACTACCGCTGCGATGAACGCTGCGACGGCTTCATCGCCGGGAATCGTTGGACTAGCGACAGCTGCATGGACGCTTTTACGAGGTGCCGTGACGGCACTGCTTTCACCGTCGACGCTTGTTACACGAATGGCGACACTGGTAGCGTCCGGCTGGAAGGCTGCGGGTATCGCAATCAAGACAACTTGGGTAACGGTAATCGCTCCACTATTGGTTTTCGCTGCGAAGGCTGCAATTGTCATTGCAGTGCTTTATGGTATTGGCCGCGCTTTGGTTGGAGCCGCCCGCCAAGCCGGTAGTTTTGGAACGCTGTTTTCAATGCTTGGGCAACAGTTCGAACGATTGCTGTCTGTCGTCAAAAACACTTTCGGCGGAGTGATGGCCGCCATTAAATCCGGCGAATACGCAAACGCCGTCTCAGTGCTGTGGATGGGAATCAAGGCCGCATTTTGGACTGGCATTGAAACCGTGATGATCGGATTCGGCTACTTCCTTTCCAACGGACTCGACGAAGTCGTAGCCTTCGGAAAATCGCTGCTTTCCATCCTTTGGAACTTCTTCACATCAATTCCCAAGATGTTGTGGTCTGCACTTAGCGGTGGTGCCAGTATTGCATCGATCATTGCCGATGCGCTGTCCGGAAATCTGGACGGCTATTCAAACCTCTTCAGCACGGTTGAGAAAAAGGCGAAAGATGCACGTGACGCAGTTGTCAGCTACAACGCAGAGCTTCAGAAAGGCCGCGAAATGGCGGCAATCCTGCAGGACCAACAGGACAGACTCGCCGAGGCGGAGGCCGAGGCGGCCAAAGGTGACGATCGGGATAAACTCGATCCGGTAGCACGCGACCATTACGATAAGACCGAAGCGAGGATTTCCGAGCTGAAAGCCCAAAAGGAAAACGCTGAAGCGGCCAAAGAACGCCTCGCAGCTCTTGACGAAGAAACCCAACGGTTGCGAATGGGCGAAGATGCTGCGGAACGCCATGCGTTCGCTCTGAAAGTCAGCAACGACGCAACGCAGATGGCCGCTTATGATGCTGCGATCGCTGCACAGCGACAGGCAAAGGTATCCGCCGACATCAAGGGCCGAATCGATGCGTTGAACCAAGAGGCATTCGCGCTAAAGCATGGCGAACAGGTTGCCGAACGGTACGCATTTTCTCTGGCTGGCGCAACAGCCGCACAGCTCAAAGCGTTGAAGATGGCACAACAGGCCGAAGCTGACGCTCAGAAGCAAGATCAACTCAAACAGGACGGGATGGCACTGACCGAAGCAATGCGGACACCGCTGGAAGTGTTCCGCGACGGGATGCGAGGTATCGCCGAAATGCGAGGGGCTGGTGCAATCGACGATACGACTTTCGGACGTGCCCGAGACAAAGCGTTCGACGAGTTTTTCAAATCTGCGGAAAG
>DNWZ01000197.1:0-1530 GCA_003506095.1 Planctomycetaceae bacterium
GACGATGCATCACGTTTGCCATCCTGCTATCTATCCTGCTTTGGCCCATGCCCGCACCGGCGCAGACGCCCGCTGGTAAAGCGCCGATCGATTTCGCTCATTCGATCGTTCCGATCCTGCAGAAGCATTGTGTCGGTTGCCACGGCGGTCGCGAGGCAAAGGGCAGTTTCTCGATGAACACGCGAGAACTGTTGGTCGATTCGGGCCACATCGAAATTGGCGATTCAGCGTCTTCGTATCTGGTGGAGTTGATCCTGTCGGACGATCCGGATATCCAAATGCCGCCACCGGATAAACCGCGTTTATCGGCTGATGAGAAAACGCTTATTCGCCGCTGGATCGACGCGGATCTCTCGTGGGACGACGGATTCACCTTTGGTGTGTCGAGCTATGAACCGCCGCTGAAGCCGCGCCGGCCGACGTTGCCCGAAATCGTCGATGGCCGCGATCATCCGATCGATCGCTTGATCGATGCTTATCTGTCACGTAACGAGGTTGCACATCCACCCACGGTCGACGATGCGACTTTCCTGCGACGCGTTTCGCTCGACTTGGTCGGATTGTTGCCCGACCCGAAGACGCTGCAAAAATTCCTTGCCGATTCTTCGCCCGACAAACGTTCGCGAGTGATCGACGAATTGCTTGGCAACGAGATTGCCTATGCCGATCACTGGATGACTTTCTTTAACGACCTGTTGCGGAACGATTACAGCGGAACCGGTTTTATTACCGGTGGCAGGGCGCAGGTCAGCGCCTGGTTATATGAATCGTTGCGATCCAATAAGCCCTTTGACCAGATGACTCGAGAATTGATCGCGCCGCCGACGGCATCGTCGCGAGGCTACATCGACGGAATCCGCTGGCGTGGCGAAGTGAGCGCGGGACAGACGGTCGAAATTCAATTCGCACAAAGCGTTTCGCAGTCGTTTCTTGGCATCAATATGAAATGTGCGTCTTGCCACGACAGCTTTATCGATCGTTGGAAATTGGACGAAGCGTTCGGGTTGGCGGCAATCTATGCCGACAAACCGCTGGAGATCCATCGTTGTGACAAGCCGATCGGACGAACGGCAGCGGCGGGTTGGTTGTTCCCCGAGATCGGGCAAGTGAATGCGGAAAGCCCAAGAGACGAACGCCTGAAACAGCTCGCCGACTTGATGACTCATCCCGAAAACGGTCGCTACACCAGAACGATCGTCAATCGGTTGTGGTACAAGATGATGGGTCGCGGGATTGTCCACCCACTCGACGCGATGCAATCCGAACCTTGGGACACAGACCTATTAGATTATTTGGGGATTTCATTATCGGACAATGCTTATGACCTGAAGTCAATCCTGCGTCTGATCGCGAACTCGCAAATCTATCAATCCGAATCGGTTATCCAGGCGACGGAACCGGGCGTCGATTACGTCTTTCGCGGCCCGCTGCCCAGAAGGATGACGGCGGAACAGTTCTTGGACAGTGTATGGCGGATTACGGAAGCGGCACCGCAAAAGTATGACGCACCCGTATTTCGCGGCAATCCCG
>DNWZ01000197.1:1536-13449 GCA_003506095.1 Planctomycetaceae bacterium
CCACCTGCCAACGAGACGATCACGCTGAAGTCGACTGTGAAATTGCCGAGCGTTGTCGTCCGCGGCGGCGCTGTGGTCACCTGCGACAACAGTTTTATTTTGTACGTCAATGGCCGCGAAGTGCTGCGTGGTGACGATTGGGCGAAACCTCAAGCCGTGGCGCTGCATACATTGCTGAAGAAAGGTGACAATGATTTTGTGATCGCAGCGACTAATGCGGGTAATTCGCCTAATCCAGCGGCGCTGTTTTTCGAAGCCCGGTTGGTGTTGCAGGACGGAACCGAGATGACGATCGCAAGCGACGAATCCTGGCAGTTCAGCGCGAAGTTGCCGGCGGGCCGCGAAGGTCGCTTGGGCGCAGTCGGCGACCCGTGGCAACCGGTTACGATTGTCCCCGCGCTTAACGTGTGGGCTTCGGCAGTCGAATCAGCGGCGCCGCAATTGTTGGCACAGGCGGTCAGCGGCAATATTCCGATGGTACGGGCATCCCTGCTGAAGAACGATTTCTTAATGAAGTCACTCGGCCGTCCGATGCGCGAACAAATCGTTTCGATGCGTCCGTCGGAGTTGACCACGTTAGAAGCGATCGACTTATACAATGGCAAGTCATTAGCCGACGCGATCTCGCGCGGTGGCGAGAACCTTTCAAGCCGCACTTGGGAGCATCCGGATGACCTGATTCGTTATATCTATCGATTTGCGCTCAGCCGCGACCCGTTGGAAAATGAACTTGCGACCGTGCGAGATTACTTCAGCACGCCGGCGACCGCCACCGAAGTGGCGGATGTCTTGTGGGCAATCATGATGACGCCAGACTTTATGATTGTTCGCTAGCCGACTGGGAAACGATCCCATACTCGATGCATCCTTCCAACACACCGGCCGTCGCACGTCCGGTTGCGATGTAGATGCGATCCGGTGTGCCGTGTTGCTGGTGATGTTCGACAACCCGCGCGGCAAGTTCGCGATCGGCGTTGCCGACCAGGATTGCACGAAAGCCGGAGGTCAACGCGGCGAAATCGTTGCCTGAATCGCCTGCGAACACGATCTGTTCTTTCGCCGCGACGCGTTGGTTTGCCCACCAGTCCAATGCGCTTGACTTATCGGTTCCTCGTGGCAAGAGGTCGATCAGGCCGTCGCCATTGAAGGGATCGACGCTGCCGATAGTTCGATAGGGTGCCCCCAATTGATCGATCTGGCTATCAATTCGGGCTACATGTTCACTTAACTTTGCCGCTTCACAATAATAACTCAGTTTGTGGCGACCTTGTTTCTCGTCCTCCTGGGGCGACAAATCAGCATGTTGAATGATTTTTGATCGCAGGTATGCGGTGGTGAATTCGCCGATGATCGAGTCAAGATGGTTGACATAAGCTTCTATCGGGTGATAAGGTTGATCACTCACGCGGCGCAGAATGGTTGTGCCGACATCACAAATGATCCATTGGGGACTCGGCAGCCCCTCATCACGCATGACACCGATTACGCTGCTCGGATGGCGACCGGTGACAAAGATGATTTCAATTTTTCCAGCATCGGATAGGCGGCGAAACGTTGCCAGAGCGGCTCTTTCTGCGAGTGCCGAGTCGGATGTTGCAGCCCCGCTCGACTCATTGGCACGGTATTCGCTTTCCGCATTATCTGTAGGTGGCATTGGCGTCACGGGGATCAATGTGCCATCTAAATCGGTCGCTAAGATCGGTGTCATTGGAATGTTCAAACGCGGCGTAAAATCATCTGGGTGTTGCAGGAAAGTCTTATGACAGATTTCCGATCTGTCAGGTGATCTTGGGCAAGTTAACATAAAAAGGCAACCGGATACAAAGTGACTAACCCCCGAATAACGCGGCCATTGATTGTTGGCGAAGTTCTGTTTGATTGTTTTCCCAATCGAAACGTTCTTGGCGGCGCGCCGTTGAATGTCGCTTGGAATCTTCGTGGCCTTGGGCTCGATCCGTTGCTGGTCACCGCAGTGGGGGACGACGATTCGGGACGAACGGCGATTCGTGCGATCAGCGATTGGGGGCTCGATCAATCCGGTGTCCAGATCGATCAATCACACCCGACCGGCAGGGTCGACATCAAGCTCGATTCGGGCGAACCGACCTATCAATTTTGGGACGATGTCGCCTTTGACCATATCGCATTCCCTAGCGACGACATCATCGATCGGGATTACGGACTGCTGTATCACGGCAGCCTCGCGATGCGATCGCCAGAGTCGATGAAGACAATTTTGGATATTCGTAGGCGCGTCAAATGTCCGGTATTTGTCGACATCAATATAAGACAACCGTTCTTTAATCATTCATGGATCGAACCGCTGTTGCGTGACGCCGATCATTTGAAGTTAAACGCCGATGAGCTTCGATTGATCGTAAAAGCCGTGCATCACGGTGATTCAGCACCCTCGGACGAAACGAAGCGCAAAGACGATTCCAATGCATGGTCGATCCTCTGCGAAAAAGCACAGGTGTTAAAAAAAAGTTTTGGCGTCAAGACCGTTTGGATCACGTATGGAGAACGCGGTGCGGGATGCTTGCGTGCTGATGGTTCGTTCTTCTTCAGCGCTGCCCCTGCGGTAGCGAAGATGGCGGACACGGTCGGAGCAGGTGATGCATTTGCGGCGGTGACGATTCAAGGCATTCTCGCTGGGACATCACCCGACGACTCGCTTAGCAGCGCGACGGCATTTGCCGCTCGCGTTTGTGGGTTACATGGTGCAACCACCATGGACCTCGATTTTTACTCAAGTTAGGAGTTTTTTATGAACGATTCCGAAACGGCGCGGCCGCCGCTAAGGATCGCACTGATTAGCCTTCATGGACTGATCCGAGGACACGAACCCGAACTCGGACGCGACGCCGATACGGGTGGCCAAATTAAGTATGTTTTAGAGTTGGCCAGGGAGTTGGGTACGCGTGATGAAGTCGAATGCGTCGAGTTGATAACGCGGCAAATTTTTGACGACAAAGTTGGCCCCGATTACGCACAGGTCGAAGAATCGCTCGGGCCAAAAGCGAAGATCATTCGATTACCGTTTGGGCCGAAACGGTATCTGAAAAAGGAAGCACTGTGGCCCTATCTTGAAATGTTTGTCGATCAATGCTTGATGCATTTTCGGCGCAGCGGCATTCCGTGTGTTATTCATGGCCATTATGCCGATGCTGGCTATGCCGGATCACAGCTCGCCAGGCTATTGCACACGCCTTATATCTTTACAGGCCACTCGCTAGGCAGGGTGAAACGCGAAAGATTATTGGAAAAGGGCAGCAACGACGCTTCGGCACTCGAACAGACGTACCATTTCAGCGCTCGCAACGAAGCGGAGGAGATGTCGCTGGAAACGGCTTCGATGGTGATTACCAGCACGTCGCAGGAGGTGCAGGAGCAGTACGAAATGTACGAGCATTACCAGCCCGACAGGATGGAGGTGATCCCGCCGGGAGTCGACCTGACGTTATTTTTTCCCAATGGGGAAGATGGCCCGGCCCCTCGAATCGCGGACCAGCTCGCCCCGTTTCTGATCGATGCCGATCGGCCGATGATCCTTGCGGTCGCTCGGCCCGACGATCGGAAAAACTTTGAAACGCTTGTGAAAGCTTATGGCGAGTCGAGGAAACTGCGCGAGCTTGCCAATCTTGTTTTGATCATGGGGCGTCGCGATAACATTCGTGATTTGTCGGCTGGCCAACGCCGAGTGATTTACAATGTGTTGGGTTTGATTGATCTTTATGACTTGTATGGCCACGTCGCTTATCCGAAGACGCATCATCCGAATGATATCCCGGAACTTTATCGATGGGCGGCAAAGCGTCATGGGGTGTTCGTTAACCCCGCGCTAACGGAA
The DNA here is from genome assembly GCA_003506095.1 of Planctomycetaceae bacterium. Lineage (GTDB taxonomy): Bacteria > Planctomycetota > Planctomycetia > Pirellulales > Pirellulaceae > UBA6163. The sequence goes on from DNWZ01000197.1 coordinate 5,387, forward strand.
CCGTTTGGCCTAACGCTTTTGGAGGCTGCGGCGAGCGGCTTACCGATTGTCGCCACCCATGACGGAGGGCCACGAGATATCATTGGAAATTGCCAAAACGGATTATTGATCGACCCGACGGACACTCAGGCGATCGAACACGCGCTGCTGAGAGCGTTGACCGAACCCGATCAATGGAGCACTTGGTCGCAAAATGGCATTGATGGTGTGCGCCAGCATTACAGTTGGCAAACGCACGTTACGCGTTACTTGCGCGATGTCCAGGAAATTGTCAGCGAAACGGCGCTGCCGACATTGGCCGATCGCAGAGTTCCACGACGGTTGCCTGAGTTCGATCGTTTGATCATCAGCGATCTCGATAATACGCTTGACGGTGATGACGAGGCGTTGAAAGACTTTGTCGATATGCTGCAAGGAGCCGGGCGTCATGTCGGGTTCGGTATCGCGACGGGCCGGCGATTGGATGACGTGTTGTCGTGGATCGAAGAACGCAACATGCCGCGTCCCGATGTGCTAGCGACGGCCGTTGGCACTGAACTTTACTATGGGAAAGATCTGTTGCCTGATGCCGGTTGGAAACGCCAGATTTCCGCCTTTTGGAAACCCGATGAGGTTCGTCGCGTACTTGATGGTATCGAAGGTCTGACACGCCAACCGGATCACGAGCAAACCGAGTTCAAAGTCAGTTACCAAGTTGACTGTTCGGTTGCCCCACCGATTCAAAGGATTCGAAGAATCTTGCGCGAAGCTGGCTTGAGGGTGAAAGTCATCTTTTCGCTCGGTATGTTTCTGGACATTTTGCCGATCCGAGGTGGCAGCGACTTATCGCTTCGGCACCTCGCCTATCGGTGGGGTTTCGCACCAGAGCAACTGTTGGTCGCTGGTGACTCGGGTAACGACGAAGGGATGTTGAAGGGGCGGACACTTGGGGTGGTTGTGGGGAATTATGGCAAGGAATTAGAAAAACTTAGGAAATTACCTCGCATCTATTTTGCCAAAGGGCATCATGCGCGAGGTATCCTTGAAGGAGTTGAATACTACAATTTCCTCGGTCATATCCGAATCCCGAACGACAACGTGGAGTGAGTGTCTCTGTGCTTCGAGGTCCCGACTTTCATGTCACCGCATCGCCCGGTACGCCGCAGTATGATGCCCAAATCAGTCTGAAACGATTGCTGCCGCGCCTGCACCAACTGTGGGAGACCGAGCAGCCCGATGCAGAAGTCATCGAGTCGTTTGAAGAGCGGTTGGTGCAAGAGTGGCCAAGGCTGTTTCGATTGTTGCGTCATTTGTATGGCCAGCGTTACGATTTTTTCTTTCATCTGGAACAGATCCTACTGACGTCGGCCCGCGGGTGGCTGTTGCGTGGTGATGACCTGCGGCAAAGTGATTACCAACGGACGTATGATCCGAACTGGTTTCAGTCGCAAACGATGGTTGGCGGGGCGCTGTACGTCGATCTGTTCAGCGAAAACCTCGGCAAGTTGCGCGAGCATATCTCGTATTTCAAAAACCTTGGGTTGACCTACCTGCACCTGATGCCGCTGTTCGCCGTCCGCCCAGGCGACAGCGACGGCGGGTATGCGATCAGCAACTATCGCAGCATCGACCCCCGATTAGGCACGATCGAGGACCTGCGGGCACTGGCCACCGATTTGCGAGCCGCCGGAATTGTATTGGTTTTGGATTTCGTCTTTAACCATACCGCAGACGACCACTACTGGGCTCGGCAAGCCATGGCGGGCGATGCCGAGTACCAGGACTTTTATTATCTGTTTCCAGACCGCACGATGCCCGACGCTTATGAGCGAACGCTGCGTGAAATCTTTCCGACCGTCCGGCGAGGCAATTTTACTTGGCACGACACTCTGCAACGTTGGATTTGGACCACGTTCAATAACTTTCAGTGGGATTTGAATTACGCCAACCCGGCCGTGTTTCAAGCGATGTTGGCGGAGATGTTGTTCATCGCCAACACCGGTGTGGACATCCTGCGATTTGATGCCGTTGCATTCATTTGGAAGCGGATGGGAACGAACTGCGAGAACTTACCCGAAGCCCACCTGTTGATCCAAGCCTTTAACGCTGCGGCGCGAATGGCTGCGCCGGGATTACTATTCAAGAGCGAAGCGATTGTTCATCCTGATGAAGTGGTGCAGTATGTCAGTCGCGGTGAATGCCAGTTGTCTTATAACCCAACGCTGATGGCGTTGTGCTGGGAAAGCCTTGCGACACGCGATACGAAACTGCTGGTTCGTTCGCTCGCACATCGCCATAAACTGCCCGAAGGGACCACTTGGATCAATTACTTGCGTTGTCACGACGACATCGGATGGACATTTGATGACGCGGATGCCGCGGCAGTTGGGATCAATGCATTTGATCATCGCCAATTCTTAAACCAATTTTATACGGGCCAGTTTGAAGGTTCATTCGCGCGCGGGATTCCGTTCCAGCACAACACGCAAACCGGTGACATGCGAATCAGCGGGACGATGGCGTCGCTGGCAGGATTGGAAAAAGCGATTGACGAAAATGACGAGCATGAAAAGGAAATGGCGATTCGTCGAATCCTGCTCATGAACTCATTGACGCTCAGCATCGGTGGCATTCCGCTGCTGTACTTAGGCGAAGAATGGGGCACGATCAATGACTATGATTTCGTCAAAGACCCGGCTAAAGCTGGGGACACTCGATGGGTGCATCGTCCCAGAATGAAGTGGGAGTGGTTAACCGAGACGCACGCCGAAGCGGAAACACGGCGTCGCATCTTCAAATCGTTGCAGCAATTGATTTCACACCGCAAAAACCAACCGGCTCTTGCCGGTCTGGCGATGGACTTGATTCCGACCGACAGCAGTTCCGTGCTGGGGTATTTGCGCCAGCACGAAGGGAACCGATTGATCGTGCTTGCGAACTTTTCCGAAGATAGTCATCAAGTTTCGGCGAATCGTTTGAGGACCGTCGGACTGGGGCGATTCTTCGAAGACCTGATCACCGGCGAAACGATCGGCACGTCTGGCCCCGTCACGCTTGCGCCATATCAGTACCTGTGGTTGAAGAGAGTTTGATCACGGAGAGCGACCACTACATTTCCGCCAAGTTTGCGTTCAAGGGCGTTCAGCGCGGCTACCGCTCGCTTGTGTTGACATCAAAACGACAACGCGCCATCACTTTGGCGGCTGTGCGTGTGTCGCGTCAGAGATTCAGCAGAAACAGTTTTTGTGGGTTTGATGGGGCAAGAGGGTAGGAATTGCGGAAAAAACTCGCTCCGCAAATTATTTCGTGCAGACAAAAGGTCATCGGCACACCCCATGCACTGAGGGTGCACTTAACCCTCGCCTGTATGCGGGGAGAGAAGACCCAATTGAATTGATTCGGAGAAACGTCCATGTCCTTGAAGACCTCCTTCCCAGCACTCGCTGGTCTGGCCATTCCGGCCTGTTTTGCAATCGCATCGCTTGCGCTCGCTTCGAACGCCCAGGCGCAACGTCCATGGCCAGGCAACGCGGGACATGGCAGCAGTTTTCATTTTCGGCCCGGTGGATATCATCACGTGGGCGGCAATCTGCATCACAACCCAGCGGGCGGAAGTCTTTATGCGCCAGGTGTTGGTGTCCAGAAAGGATTCGGTTCCTATGGTCCGGTTGGTAACGGTTATTATCAAAATCAATGGAACGGTAATATCTATAACCCAAACACAGGCAGTTACTCATCCGGTAAGCATTTATCATTCAGCCCTGGCGGATACAACCGAGTAGGCGGTCGGGTTTCTCACAACCCAGTGACGGGCAGCGTTCATGTTCCAGGCACCGCCGTTCTGAAACGCTCAGGCGTCTATACTCCCATCGGCAATGGTTATTATCAAAATCCGTTTTCAGGCAATGTATACAATCCGAACACGGGTGCTTATAAGTCGTGGTAAGCATCGCGTGAACAGCGAGTGACGTAGCGGGATTCGCCAGAATTCCNNCGTGATGCTAAATCAATTCACGAATCGGCTCGCCATGATCGATCGCTGCGACGGGGCGACCGGAATGATCGAGAAAGTTGACGTGCGGATTGACGCCGAGGACATGATAGATCGTTGCGTGGATGTCGCTGGGCGTTAGCGGCCGTTGCTTTGGCGATTCGCCGCGGCTGTCTGTTTCCCCAACGATTTGGCCGCCTTTGACTCCGCCGCCACCCAGCAGACAAAACATTGCGTTGCCCCAGTGGTCTCGCCCCGGCGTTCCCTTGCTCAGCGGTGGCCCGCCGTTGCCGCCGTCATTCATCCGCGGTGTGCGACTGAACTCGCCACAGAGCACTACCAATACGTTGTCTGACAATCCACGATCGCTTAGGTCTTGAAACAGCGTCGCGACGGCGCTATCGACCTTTGGCAGGAAGTTTTCCATGCCCGATTGAATGTCCCAGTGGTGATCCCAGCCGCCGAAGTGAACGGTTACAAACGTCGAGCCAGCTTCGACCAGACGTCTGGCCAGCAATGTGCTTTGGCCCCAGGTGTGCCGACCATATCGATCACGCAGTGCAGGGGATTCTTGGCTGATATCGAATGCCCTTCGTCCGGCTTCGCCAGTTATGAGCTCAAACGCTTTTTGTTGGAACCGATCGATTGATGTGATTTGACCGGTGTCATCGACCAGCCTGCGTGCATTGTCGATCGACTCGAGCAAGCCACGACGATCTTCTAAGCGTTTGATCGACAATCCACCTGCGAGTTTAAGATTCTTGACGCTGAAATTGTCAGCGTTCGGATCGCCTTCGGATTCGAATGGATTGTGTTCCAGCCCGAGATAGTTTCCGCCAAAGTAGCCGGGCCTTAGACCGATACTGCTGGCATGGGGGACGGCGATATAAGGCGGCATTCCTGGTTTCCGCGGACCGCACAGTTTTGTCGCGATCGAACCGAGCGATGGATATTTGCCGGGTGTCGCGGCGCCGCTGGGGCCACCACGACCAGTCAACATGAAATGCCCTGCGGTAAAGTGGTCGCCATTATCGTGGTGAAGCGACCGAACAATCGAAAACTTATCGGCCACCTTCGCCTGCAAGGGAAACAATTCGCTGATTTCGATCCCCGAAACGTTCGTATGAATTGGTCGCCAGATACCGCGATACTCCGCCGGAGCGTCTGGTTTCATATCATACATGTCCAGATGGCCAGGTCCGCCGTCAAGCCAAATCAGGATGACGGATGTCTGTTTATCGTTTTGTCCCGCCGCTAAGGATTGTTCTTTGGCCCTCAGGACATCTGCCAAACCAACGGATGCCATGCCAGCCACGCCGACCTGTACGAAACTTCGTCGCGATATCCCATCGCAGTATCGACTCGAGTTTCCCGCTTCAATTCGAAACATCTTTTTCGGCCTTCCCGTTGAGCAGACTGATTCAATGGTACCGGTGACACCAATCACTTGTTGTCTGGCGATATTCTGGGTGACCCAAAAGTGAAAGTAAAGCACTCGTACGCAAGCCCGCCAGTGCCGTACGCGTCGGAAGCAGTTCGACGTAGAAATCGAGACTGACGAACTGAAGATTCAAAGCCTATTTGGCATCTTGTAAGGAATGCCCTGGCAGCCATCCCGTGCAACTTTGCAGACCTTGCCAATTGGAATGTTCGACCGAACGTAAGTACTGAACGAAAGCGAATCGTCGCGCCCCCCCTCTCTAGGCGAGTCCTTGCGAGTCCTTGCGAATCCTTGATGGTCGGTTGGTAAATTTTGCTGGCGATGCCCACCGCCTCCGCGATCGACTACAATCTACTAACCAGACCCGTTAACGGCGGAAATGCCAACGCTGCCGTTCCCCACCGCGTTTTCCTTCCGCTGCCCCTCCCACCGTAAAAATCAACAGATCATGTGTTGCAAGCACTCGATATCGACTTGCCTGATTCTCTTTTTCACGTTGCACTGGACCTGTTTGGCCAACGCGAAGGACTGGCCCGAGTTTCGCGGCCCGCTTGGAAACGGCCACGTCACCGAGGGTACGATTCCGGTCACGTGGAGCGACTCGGAAAACGTCACTTGGAAAATCGAAGTGCCTGGCCGTGGTCATTCCTCGCCAGTGATCGCCGACGGAAAAATATGGCTGACAACGGCAATCGTCGATGAGTTGTCGGATCAGGAAAAGCAGGAACGGTTGGCGAAAATCACTAACTCCCAAGGGCTCGAAATCGTCAACAGCGTGTCGCTACGAGCGATTTGTTACGATCAAGAAACTGGGCAAGAAATCTATAATGTTGAACTTCTCAAGCCAGAGACTTTGGAGCCGATCCACAAGACCAATACTTATGCATCACCTACGCCCGTCATTCACGACGGCAAAGTGCTGTTTCACTTTGGAACCTATGGTTCGGCTTGTGTCGATGCAAAGTCTGGCGAATTGCTTTGGCAAAATGTCGGATTAAAGATCGAGCATCAGAACGGACCTGGCAGTTCACCGATCGTGTGGGACGGTCTGATGATTACCCACTACGACGGAACCGATTCGCAATTTGTGGCCGCGCTGGACATCAAAGACGGAAGCGTCGTTTGGAAAACCGAGCGCTCGGGGGCGATGAATCCGAAACCCGAGATGAAAAAGGCATACTGCACGCCGACGCTTGTGCAAACGCCTCGCGGACTTGAAATGATCAGCCCCGGAGCCGATTGGGTATACGGTTACGACCCCAAAACAGGCAAGGAATTGTGGAAAGCGGCGTACGGTGAACTTGGCTTTTCCACGGTACCCAAACCGGTGATCGGCCATGGCATGGCGTTTATATGTACCAGCTTTATGCGATCACGTTTGCTCGCTGTGAAGTATGGCGGAACGGGTGACGTTACTACCGAAAACATTGTCTGGGCATCGGACAGCCAGATCTCGAAAAAACCTTCGCTAATGTTGGTCGATAACTTACTGTTTGTCGGCAACGATGCGGGCATCATCACCTGTTTCGAAGCGACGACTGGAAAAGAATTGTGGCGTGAGCGGATTGGGGGCAATTTCTCTGCGTCGCCGATCTACTGCAACGGTTTGATCTATTTCTTCAGCGAAGAGGGCAAAGCAACGGTGATACGCGTTGCCGACAAGTACGAACCGGTCGCAGCAAATCAACTTGGCGATGGCTTTACGGCATCGCCGGCGGTTTCCGGCGACTCGCTTATCTTGCGCAGCCAAACGGCGTTGTATCGAATCGACGCCAAGCCGTGATGGAAACTTATTTTTTCAAATCTGCGGAATGATGTTATGAGATTCGCGTTCTACTTTGGGATGACATGCTGGTTTGCAAACGCGGTTGGGACGGCCGTTTTTGCTCAGCAGTCCGCAGCGATTCCAGCCGAACTTGTTGTCGATTTCAACCGAGACATACGGCCGATTTTGTCGGACCACTGCTTCAATTGTCACGGCCCTGACGCAAATACGCTGCAAGCCGGGTTACGATTGGACCAGGAAGAGTCAGTTTTTGCGGCCGCCGAATCAGGCAATGCGCCAGTGGTTCGTGGCGATATTGGTGCCAGCGAGTTGATCAAACGCATCGCATCGAGTGACCCAAATGATGTGATGCCGCCGCCAGATTTTGACAAGCCGATTTCGCCGATTCAAGCGGATTTGCTAAGGCGATGGATCGAGCAAGGCGCGAATTGGTCGGGGCACTGGGCGTTTGAGTCGGTTCGAGTGCCGACGGTGCCGACCCAGGACTTGGCAGCGGGAATCGTACACAACGCGATCGATTCGTTCGTACTGGCCAAACTGAAGTCCGAAGGTTTGTCGCAATCACCGCTAGAAAGTCGTGACCGCCTGATTCGGCGTGTATCGCTCGACTTGACTGGACTGCCTCCCTCGGTTCGTGAGGTCGAAGATTTCCTTGCCGATGGATCACCCAATGCATTCGAAACTGTTGTTGACCGTTTGCTTGCCAGTCAGCACTTTGGCGAGCGTCTTGCGATTCCCTGGCTCGACCTGGCTCGCTATGGCGACACCAGCGGTTATCACAACGATTCGCTGCGCGATATGTGGTTGTGGCGACAATGGGTGATCGAGTCGTTCAATGCGAATATGCCATTTGATCAGTTTACGAT
>DNWZ01000234.1 GCA_003506095.1 Planctomycetaceae bacterium
GCAAAATCATGATGTAAACGGCCGGGTGGCTGTAGAACCAAAAGAAGTGCTGATAGGTAACCGGATCGCCGTTGAACTCAGGGTCAAAAATACCAATGTGCAGCGTTCGTTCGGCAATCAGCAACAGCAACGTGATACCAAGAACCGGCGTAGCCAAAACCTGAATGATACTGGTCGAATAAGTTGCCCATAGGAACAAAGGCATCTTGAACCAAGTCATCCCCGGTGGACGCATCGTGTTGATGGTGACGATGAAGTTCAACCCGGTAAAGATTGAACTGAAACCGAGTACGAAAGCACCAAACGTCGCCAGGATGACTGACGTATCCGTTGTCGTACTGTAGGGCGTGTAGAAAGTCCAACCGGTATCCAAACCGCTGCCCAGCAAGGCGGCGATGAAAAAGATTGCCCCAGTAACCCAAAGATAAAAACTCGACAGGTTCAACCGAGGAAAAGCAACATCCTTCGCACCCAGCATCACGGGAACCAGGAAGTTACCCAACGCCGCCGGAATGCTGGGAATGATGAACAAAAACACCATGATCGCGCCGTGAAGCGTGAACACTTGGTTGTAGGCATCATTACTGAACAGCCAACCGGCAGGCTGCAGCAGGTGCGCCCGGATGGCCATTGCCAACATCCCGCCAATGAAGAACGAGGTCAAAATACCGACCAGGTACATGATCCCGATTCGCTTGTGATCGAGCGTGAAAATCCAGCTCAATACACCGCTGCTGTTCTTCAAATAATTGTCACTGTCGGATACGTCACCGGGATTGAACCCCTGACTTCGGCCGATCGCATGCTCGGACATAATTTCTGTCCCTACTGGAAAAAAGATAACGATCTGTATTCTAAGACCGGCCGCACTCCGCCGCCAATCAATCTGTCAATTTCAATCATTTACTAACCGGCCGAACGGCCGGTTGCAAAACGTCTTCTCGCACGACAACTACTTCCCGGACGACAACGACTTTAAGTAGGCAACGATGCTGTCGATGTCATCGTCGGAAAGTTGCCCTTTGTAACTTGGCATAACAGGCTGGTAACCTTCAACGACCAAGGCCTTTGGATCAATAATCGATTCACGGATGTAATTTTCATCGGCAACGGCAGACGTTCCCGAAGCAAACTTACGATCGGTCCCAAACGCGTCCAAGAAACTTGGCCCAACTCGCTTGCTACCGTCCACTGAATGGCAGGAAGAACAACCGCGACGTTCATAAAGCAGTTTACCGTATTCAGCTGGCGTTTGATCCGTTCTTCCACTGTACTTCTTTATCCACGCGTCAAGGTCCGCCTGTGTCTCGTGAACGACAACAACCGTCTGCATCTGCGAGTGATTGCGGCCACAGTATTCCGTGCAATACAAGTCAAAGAAACGGTAACCGTCCTCTGTGAACTGGTAACGACCCGTATCGAAGGTGCCGTTGTGATTCTCTTTTGCGTCCAGCTTTGCAGCCTCTAACTCAGCGTCCGAAACCTTCTCGCTGAACACCTTGGGATTGAACCACATTTCATTATAGCGACCTGGAACGATGTCCCTTTTCGCTCGAAACGCAGGAATGAATAGGCTGTGAATCACGTCACTGGATCGCATCGTCAACTTTGTCGGCTTGTCGTTGACAATGTGCAATTCAGGATGAAAAACACCGTTGCCATAATCCATCGTCCAACCCCATTTGAACGACTTCACCCCCACCGATGCGGCACCCTCAGGGGCAGCCTGCTGATCGATGTAACCAATCGCGCCTTCGACGAAGATCCAAACTAGCAAAAACGATGGCAAAACCGACCAAGCGATTTCCAACGGGGTGTTGTGGGAAACCTGACTCTCTGCCGGTTGTCCCTTCTTTTTCATAAACCGGATCGAAAAGTAGAACAATGCGATTGTGATCGGCACCATGAAAAAGACGCAAATCCACATTACCAACATATAGGTCTCGTCGACCTGATCGCTGAAGGTAGATGCCGATTTGGGGAACCAAAACGATTCATTAACATCAGCGAGCAATTGTGGGGTGAAATCCGTCATGATCATCAGTCAGTGTTCGAAAAAACAATTAGTGTTCAGTAAATTGTGGAACGCCATGCGGCAATTTAAACCGCCGAATGGCCCATAATATCAACCGCAGCGGAACCCCGCGCGGACCGTTTTCGACCTATCCAATACGGTACAAGTGTAACCAATAAGACCAAAACGGTCATTGCGGCACCAAGTTGCATCAACCGCCAAGCACCAAGAACGTAACTGCCACGATCGGCGTCGTAGCTGAAACACCACATGATGAACTGGTCAACGGCTGTGCCAATCGTACCGCTACTAGCATCAATCAACGCGAGTTTCGTCTGCTCCGGCGGAAAGGCGACGTCGAGCGAATACCTCGAAATAACACCATCGGGCGACACGAACGCCAACATCGCCGGATGGTAGTACTCGCCGGTCTTTGCGTCGTAGGTGTATCGGAAACCAACCGCATCGGCCAACCGCTTGATTGAACTTTCTCGCGCGGTACAGAAATGCCAACCGCCGTCTGCGCCGGGTTGCTGGTCGAGCATCTCGATGTACTTCGACTTCGTTTCTCGAATCCTCTCGGTCGTCTCTTTGGGGTCGATACTGACGGTTAATATCTGAAAATCGCGACCGATTCGCAAACTAAGCGAATTCAGGCCCTCGACCAGTGCATTCAACTGAACATTACAAAGCACAGGGCAATTGCTGTAATTTAACGTCAACAAGACCGGCCTTTTGCTATCGAAGAAGTGTCCCGTCTTAGTCGCTTGGCCATTTGAATCGACCAGCAAGATATCCAGCGGAACGGAGTCACCGAGTTTTTGGTCAACGGTAACGTTTTCCACCTGGCTAGGAACACGATCGTTCAACTGCGCCGTCGCAGCGGATTGAAATGCCGCAAAAAACAGAACGAGCGAAAGGCTAAAAATCACGAAGTTATTACGACCTGGCATGGCAGTTTTGAATGACACACGATCCCGACGAGCAGCCTGCTCCCAAAGCGATACGCTTTGAAACTCAAGTGCCTTCGGTTTTTTCGGCTGCGCTTTCATTTTTACCTGATGCTTTGCTGACGATATCTCTCATCGCCTGCTCAATCGGAATTACGAATCGTGCGTCGGAATCGTTGACGCCATAACGGCTGATGGAAGCCCGTTGGCTTGCCAAAACCTCGTCGCTCTCGGTGTACCGACCGAGTGCCGACTTGCCTGTGTTCACGTAGTTCTGCATACCATAATACAGGACTTGAACCGCAAGAATCGTGACCACGGTAACCGCGATCGATACGATACTGACCACGGTAATTCGCTGGATCGGCAGATCGTCGTACTGGGCCATAGCAGTGAATCTCTCTTTAAATATACGCTTGTCGGCCAACGATTGGCCGCACGGATCAAATATTTTCGAACGCCAGTGACTCTGGCAACCTAGGATCTCGGACTGCCAAAACCTTGATTTGATTGCAACGAACAAACCAGAGAATACCACCCGCATAGAGTGCAATCATACCGACCGTCATCAGCAGCGAGGTCATGATCCCGGTTGTTCCGCCGAGTTGAACACCAGCTTCAGGCATCACAATCCAGTAAATATCGACAAAGTGCACAAGCAACAGATACACAGCCCATGCGAATACCAAGGTGGGTCGTCGACGAACATGCCGCGACATCAGCCCAAGAAACGGAAACAGCCAGTGAAAGAAGATCAAACCATACGACAAAGTTTCCCAATTGCCCTGGATTCGCGTGTAAAACCAAGTCGTTTCCTCAGGAATATTCGCGTACCAAATCAACAAGAATTGGCTGAACGAGATGTATGTCCAAAAGGTGACGAAGCCAAACATGTACTTCCCAAGGTCGTGATAGTGCTCGATCGTCACCTCGTCCTTGATCGCACCCCGCTTCTGCAACAAATAAGTGACGACAGCGATCGCGCAGTGAGCGGCGAGCACCGAACCAGCAAATATGTAGACGCCAAACATCGTGCTAAACCACATCGGCGCTAAACTCATCAACCAATCGAAGGCCGCAAACGACGTAACAAGCGCAAACAACATAACCGAAGGGCCACTAAATGCTTGCATTCGCTCGGTAAGCGCGATCTCGCCCGTTTCATCCTGGCGTCGGCTGAGCCGGAAATAGAAGACAGCAATCGCAGAGAGCGCTACGAGGTAAAAAATGGAGCGCCCGGAGAACCAATCGGCACTCAGATAACGAGACTTCTCCGCCCACATCCCAGTCGGAACACCGTGCGACGCTGCGTACCCTTCATAGCCCCACTGGTACAATGCCCCGGAAGGACTCCAGGCAATCACGATGACCGGCAGAAATAGGATTCCCAAAGCTGGTATGGCGATCATCATCACTTCGGCAACCCGGCGAACAACGACGCTCCAACCGGCTCGCACCAAGTGCTGGATCAGCACGAAGAACAAGCTTCCCAGAGAAATCGAGAAGCAATAGGTGAACGCCACCAGGTACGCGGACATCGTAAAACGCGTCGGTTCAACGCCCTCACCCGGACCGGCAAAGAAACCGATCAAAGCACCCACGACCAGCAATGCCGCTCCGGCAACAGCCAGCGGAATCGCCAAAGAACCGAGCGAGGCGGGTAGCTGAAACGACGGGTCGTCAGCAGTTTTGATTTTATGTGTGTGTTCGGACATGCGTCACAATCGGGGATCTGATGGTACCACTGGCAACCCGGCGTCGTGTCCATCCATAGGATCAAACGACATCCGGGCAAACAATCGATCTTTATCAATTCAATCGCCAGCAAAATGTGTTCGCTGGCGGTTTCAACAAAACAATCACTTCCAAACCAGAATGCTCTTTAACTAGCTGGCTCTGCCGAGCCGGCGGCATCAGCTTTCTCTTTCGCCGAAGCTTCAGCTCGCTTGCGGTCCGCTTCGGCCTGCTCAGCCAGCTTGCGATCCACCTCTGCTTTAGCCTTGGTCAATTCGTTACGTCGATCTAAAGGAATGCTTTCCAAGGTCGCGTTTTGGCTCTCTTGCAACGCTCGCACATAAGCAACAATCGCCCAACGATCACGAGCCTTGATCTGCGATGAATATCCGCCCATTTTGCGAATCCCATTACTGATCGTGCTGAACAGCTTCCCGTCTGGATAAACTTCCGCGTACAGTGTGTCCTGATGCAAGGACGACGGTTGAACCCAAGCTGTTGCAAGAATCCGCTGTGCCCGTCGATTGACCAATCCATTGCCTCGACCATCATTACCATGGCAGGTC
>DNWZ01000678.1 GCA_003506095.1 Planctomycetaceae bacterium
CAATTGAGGACAATTGCTCTACAATGTTTCGCCAGCTTCGCGAATCCCAGAACCAAACGCCATCATGAAGGAATGGACTAAATACGCCACCGACGTCGATCAATCCCGAATGTTCCTTCTGCCAGCAAGCAAGCCTCAGTCGCCAGCGATCCTGCTGCGCTGGACAATTTTACCTACGTGTTACCGGCCGAATTGTGACTGTGTGGATTCCCAACAGAAGTGCGGCTAACGCTAAAGCGGCTCATCGTTTTTGAATAGGTTTTAAACTTTCGAGTACCAGAGGATTGCGTATCCTAGGCATCCGGCCAGCGAAACATAATAAACAAAAACGACCAGTGTTTTGCGAATGACGACGCTTTCTTGCCCCGCCAAACCTACGACGGCCGATGCCGNNTGTGGACACAGATGGTGTTTCCCGCCGCGCCGCCTACGGCCTGCAACGCGACGATCCACAGCGGGTCGACGCCGATCTTGGTGCCGACGTCATATTGAAACAGCGAAAACATCATGTTGCTGATCGTATTGCTGCCCGCAACGGCCGCTCCGATGCCGCCGATCAACGGTGCGAACAACGGCCAGGCTGAACCGGTTAGCCGCTCAACGCCTTGGGCTAATGCGATCGGCATCGCCGCGTATCCCGCATCACCGCCGCCACTGGTGATAAAAACTTGCACCATTGGTGTTGCAAAAATTAGCGCGATCGAAGCCGATCGAACCGTACGCCCGGCGTCTTGCCAAGCGGCAAGATATTGTTGACGGCTCATCCGGTGCAAAGCCAAGGTCGCAAGCGATGCAAGAATGAACAGTGTGCCTGGGGAATGCAGAGGGTACACTTGGTGTGAGATTTTTGTCGCTAAGATTTCGTTAATTGGAATTTGAATCGACTTGACGATTGATGCGGGCGAAACATCCCATCCTGGCAACGAAGTTTGGCGTGTCAAAACCAAAAGTGCCGCGACGATTAGATATGGCATCCAAGCCATGATGATTCCCACATCTCGTGGCGATTCTTGCACGGCTTGGATTTTTGCACCGGTCCAGCTTTTGTCCCATTGTTCCGGTGGGCCAAAGTCCCAAACCTGATCTCGGGGTGGCATCAGAAATCCAAGACGAGCGGCGGGGACGACGATCGCCAATCCGATCAGGCCACCGAATAGCGACGGGAACTCGGGGCCGAAAAAATAGGCAACCGTGACCGATGGTATCGTCATCGATAACGCTGCAAAAATCGCAAAAGGCCAAACAGCCAGTCCTTCGCGGACTGAGCGTTTGGGGCCAAAGAATCGTGTCATCAGCGTCACGACCATCAACGGCACCAATGTCCCGATGATGGCGTGCAACGCTGCCACGCGAAGGCCGATCAATTCCAACAACTCGCGTGAGGATGAGAAATGGATTGAATCGGCAAAAGCGTCGATCGTCCCTTCGCCCGCTAAGCCCGTGCGAACACCGACCAAGATCGGCGTTCCCACGGCGCCGAAAGAGACGGGTGTCGATTGGATAATCATCCCCGCGACGACCGCTGGTAAGGCGGGAAAGCCGAGCCCGACAAGCAACGGCACGGCGACTGCGGCCGGGGTGCCGAACCCCGCGGAACCTTCGATAAACGATCCGAACAACCAGGCGACGATGATGACTTGCACTCGCCGGTCGGGTGAAATATCGCTGAACGATTTACGGATCGTGGTGATCGCCCCGCCGCGAGTCACGGTGGCCAAAAGCAGGATTGCACCAAAGACGATGAACAACAACTCGGCGGCAACAATCAAGCCTTTCAAACTGGCCGCCGCGACGGATAAAGGCGGTACTTTCCAAACCGACAACGCCAACGCGGCGGCGATAATGTAAGTCAGCGGCATCGCGCGACGTGCTGGCCATCGCAAGCCCACCAAGAAGATGGCAACAGCCGCGATCGGCAACAGTGCCAGAATGGCCAAGAGATCAGGGTTCAATGAAGTCACCGTTTCTTTGACTTTTCCGAGTTAAACGGCTTGGATAAGTCCATAAGTGAATCGTTTGCGGATTAGCGTGAAGAGGTCTTGTGCAGAACCGCATCTGGGGATCTGTCCAAGTACCCGTTTGTATCGTTGAGGATGCCCAACGAGGTCTATCTTATCACTTTGCCGAGCCGAGTGGTTGCCCAACGTCACAGCGATCTTAGATGCCTTGACCTGCAACTGTCAGAAGTCACAATTCATATCCTTGTCATTAGCCGCTCGAGACGGGAACAGAAAAGGGGCGATCTTGCAACTTTCCGTAAAGTGGACCTGGCTTGTTTACGTCTGTACTTCCAAACAATTTTTTAAGACGATTTCTCATGCTCATTTCTTGGTTGATGCTTGATCGCAAACGCAAGTCCATGGCGGCCGCAGGAATGGTCGTCTTGATCAGTGGATGTTTTTCACCCAAGCCACCAGCGTCAGAGAACACGGTTGCATCTGCCGGTGGTGAAGTGACCGCCGAGGAAGCGACGCCCCGTGAAACGCTGAACAAGAAGACGCAAAATGTGCTGAAGCTTGATGACGCGCTCGCATCAGGTGGCGTCCGCGATCGTGGCGAAGTTTCTTCAACCAATCCGCTGATGCAAACTGCGGATGTCTATCGGACGCAAGTTGCTAAGTTGGGCGGTATGGCGGTGCAGCAGGCGATTCAGCTTCGCAATGCCCAAAGCATTCAAGATCCTAAACCGCTGACGCATGCTCAGTTCATGACTGACATCATCAAGCCCGGCCAGCCCGATGGCATTCAATTGCCAATGCTGCCCTATTATCAAGAATATGCCTGGGACGAAGCGACCCAAGAATTAGTCGCAGTCAATTTCCCTGCGAGAATCGACGCCAGAGAAAAACAAAGATAAGAGTCCACTCAGCGATCGGTCCGATCCAATCATTTCATTGCGGTTGATTTTCCGTGAGTGGCGTTGAAGCGACGTTGCGATTGTTTTTGCAAAGCGGCACCGCAGCTAGGACGGCCAGTGCCGGGATCGCCGGTGCACGCATTCGCATGTTGCTCCAGTAAAAGGCATGAACAGCGACCAGTGAGAAGACCAACATCACTGCCGCTATCCACTGTGGTTGCAGCAATTTTCGCGACAGCCGAAACATTCCCCAAATCATCAATGCGATCGTCACGCTGTAGTAGATTGTCACAACGGCCGCGCCGATTCGTTTGCCAATGCTTGCGCTTTCAAAAACTTGTGGCATCGGGCTGAGCAATCTTCCAACGCGCCAAAGCGTGGCGAGGGCAAAACCCTCGAAGTCGTTTGCGATCGCCATTTTGGCGGTCTCATAGGCGAGGCGGTCTTCAAACAGTTCCCTATGGACTTGAGGCTCAAGCACGGACGCCTGCCAAACCGCATCGCCCGGCAATGGCATTTCGGATTCCCAGAACTCGATTTGGCGTGGATCGGCTTGGTCGCGTGCTCCCCAGCGATCAAAGAATGGTTGGGGGTCCCACGCGATTCCGGTCTTACCTGTCCGCATGTATTGGAAGAACGACGGGTTATTCCCCAGCAGCAGTGTATAACCGCCATGCGTGGTTGCCCAAATCGGTTTCCCAAAATGTTTTTGATTACGCAATGTCCAACCGCCGACGAACAAGCTGGCGACGATCGCGAGTGTGATTGCGGCCACCGCTGGCGAAAGTCTGTTGCCAGCATCACCGACGGATTTAACCGTTTCGTGACGACGAGACCACTGCAAACACGCACCGAACCGCCATGCGGACCAAAGCGCCAAGCAACCGACCAAGAGTGCGGTCCAAACAATGAACGTGGGACGACAGAGATAGGCCAAACCGAGAACTAGCCCCAATGACACTGTTGACGTAATGATCGACTGCTTTTTAGCAACTTCTGGCACTAATTTATCGACCAGACGGCACCAGCAATAAAGTGTGACGACGGCCAGCAAAGTGGCTAGCGTTTCGGTCATCACACGCACCGACGATTGAATCAGAATCGGATCGATCACGACTAGCAGTGCGGCGAAAAATGCGGGCAATTTGACAGGATCGCTGGACGATTGCGAGTTCGGCACCGCTACTGCAGCGATCGGGCGCAACATCCTCAGGGCAACAAAATAGGTTACAACAACTGTTGCCAGCGACATCGCCCCATGTAAAACCGCGATCGCAACCCGCGATACCGGTTTCATTCCGCCAAAGTGCGGGTCTTGCAAGTCTTCTTGGGTCGCTATGATCCAACGGTGCGTTCCGCGGTGGATCGCAGCCAAAATCGTCGGGTACAGTGGGGGGCGGTAAGCGGTTGGCACGGTGTCGTCGCCAGCGGCAACCACTGCGAACGTCCCGGTTGTCGCCAATGTGCGCGCGATCGCGTCGTAAGCATCCGGATCATCATGCAGTTGTCCAAACGCTGTCCATAAAGCGCCGCCGCGAAGGACCGCGGCGATGATAATCAGGATGACGATAGGGCGACCAGCCAACAGATTCACAAACGTCCCCAAGTTGACAAATTTTCGAAACTCCAACCTTTGCCGCCCGCAAATCGCTCGATGCAATCCAATGACCCAAGCAGCTCCGACGACTCTGACGCCCCGCTTGCGCCCAGTCGGCGTTCAGCGTCGCGATGGATGCTGCGGCATCAATGGAGCCTAGCGATCCTCGGCACGCTCATTCTAGCTGCGGCTTGGCCGTTGTCTGCGAGGCTGCAAACCGATCGCACGATCGAGCAGATGTTCGATCGTAACGACCCGACCTTATTGGCTTATCAAGAATTACAGCAAGCGTTTGGTGGCAATGCGGTCGTCATGCTGGTTTATCGCGACGATGAACTTTTGACTCCGGTTGGATTGGATCGCGCCGGCGAGATTTCAAAGCGGGTGGAATCGATTGAAGGCGTACGCGGCGTTTTATCAGTCGCCCAGCTTAATTCCGTCTTGGGGCTGATTCGTCCTACCGGATTGTTTGGTGGGGCTGAAAGCGATTTGCCGCCGCTGCTTCGACGCCGAAATCTTGAAGTGCGGGCGTTCGAAAAACTGTTTACCGGATACACGCATTCCGAAAACGACAAAGTCGCTGCGGTCGTGGCGATGCTGAGCGAGCCGGATCGCGGCCGTGGGCACGCTGACGTGATCCGTCAATTAGAAGCAGTGACGCGGTCGATGCCCGACGCGACCCGTGACGCGGTGCTGGTCGGTGAACCGGTGTTGCTTGACCAAGGGTTTGATTTGATCGAGCGTGACGGAAATCGGTTGGCATGGCTGACGATCGCGCTGTTATCGCCTTGTGTGCTCTTGCTGTTGCGATCCTTTCGTTTCGTTTTTCTTCAAGTCGTGGTCATCCTCTGGGCGGTAACCGTCACGCGAGCGGCGCTCCATTTGATGTCTTTCGAATTGTCATTGGTGTCATCAATCCTGACTGCGATTGTCACTGTGATTACCGTCACCGCGGTGATTCACCTTGGCAACAATCAACGCACGTTGCGACGTCGAGGTTATACGACGACAGCCGCCGCCGGTCGTACCTTTCGCCTTGTTTTGCCTGCGATATTTTGGGCCTGCGCGACCGATGCCGCTGGCTTTGTATCGCTGGCCGTTTCGGGGGTCGCACCGGTTCGCGAGTTCGGATACATGATGGGAATCGCATCGCTAGCGGTATGGGCTGGCATCATCCTCTTTGCACCGATATTTACTGTCGCGGGCACATCGGCATTGTGGAGTTTTCCGGCACTCGATCGCATGCTTGAACCGAAACTGCTGTCGACTTTGGAACGCAAAATCCGCAAGGCATGTCTATTGATCGCGGTGGTTTTGGTACGTCATCGGCTGTTCGTTTTCGCGATCACCGCAGCGTTAGCGGCAATGACGTCGGTCGGTATTTCAAAGCTGGAGATCGAGTCGAGTTTCTTGCGCAACTTTCGAGAAACCAGCCCGGTTGTCCAAGCCTACCAAATGGTCGAATCGGAACTCAGTGGCGCAGGCGTATGGGACGTCGTGCTGGACGCGCCCGACGAGGTAACGTCGGATTATCTCGATTCGGTTCGCCAACTAGAAAAGAAACTACGCGCGGTTGAGGTTCAAGGTGAGAAGTTGACGAAGGTGCTCAGTTTGGCCGATGCCGACATGATCGCCAGCACTGTACCCTTGATGGGCCTGGCATCGCCAACCATCCGACTGTCGGGCATGCGGTCTGCGATCCCGACATTTGCAGATGCCCTGTTGGTTCCGCCTCAATCCGGAGCGAATAACCAACGCAGATTGCGAATCATGATGCGGAGTCGGGAACACATCAGTACCGAAACGAAAATGGCGCTAATCCGTGAGGTCCAGCAGGTCGTTGCCGAGCATACCGCTGAAGAGAACTGGTTGGACCATTTCGGCAACGAGCAACCGCAGCGTGCTGGTCGAGTCACCGGTTATTACGTACTGCTGGCGCAAATCGTCTCGCAATTGATTCGCGACCAGTGGCGATGTTTGGCAGTCGCTGCGGTGCTGGTTTGGTTGCTGCTGGCCGCCGCCACTAGGTCGCTGAAACTTGCAACGATCGCGTTGATTCCAAACCTGTTGCCAGTCATGGCCGTGATCGCGGTGCTGGGATGGAGTGGCACAAAAATGAATATGGGCGCGGCGATGATCGCAGCGGTTTCGATCGGGCTATCGATCGATGGATCCGTTCACTTCATGGCGAATTATCGCCGCAAGTTGCAACGGTTTCGAGGCCGATACCATGCCGTTTTGTTCGCACAAAAACAGATCGGTCTTCCGCTATTGATGGCGACGCTCGCCCTTGTGATCGGGTTCATTGCGTTGGCCACCAGCGACTTCATTCCGACCGCGACATTCGGATTGCTGACCGCCGCAGCGCTCGTCGCGGGCACCGTTACCAACCTGTCGCTTCTGCCCGCCTTGCTTTCTGGCCGAAAAGTGTAAAGCAGAATGGTGGGGGGCACTTTGTCAGAACAAAAGAAAAACCGACCAGACGATGAACGTCCGGTCGGTTTCGCGTTTTTACTGGATCAAGTGAGTCTGAAAATCGATCAATCCAGCGGCTTTACTCGCAGGTTTCGAAAGTAAACCTTGCTTTTGGGATCGTGAGCTTGCAATGCAAAGGTTCCTTCGCCCAAGCGACGTTCGAAGTCTTTCGACTCCGGAGCTTTGTTTTCTGGTTCGGTGTAGTCGACCATCGTCTCACCATTGAGAATCAACCGAACGCGGCGTCCTTCAACGATGATTTCTTGGCGATACCACTCGTTGTCCTTCACCGGCGGTGCGGCGATGTTTTCAACACCATAAAGACTGCTGGTTCGCTTGGGGTCACCGTGTGTGACGTTGACCTGACATTCGTAACCATACTTTGGCCAACCTGACGGTTGGTACTTCGTATGGAAATAGATGCCGGAATTGCTGCCTGGCGTTGTCATCACTTCGGCGATGAAGTGGAAATTTTTCAGAGGTGCCAATTCACCGTCATAGAACAGGTGAGCACGCTCGCCATCGATCACGATCTTGCCGTCTTCGACGCCGAGGCTGCCAGGGTTTTCTTCGGACTTTTTCCAGCCGTCGAGCGTTTTTCCGTCGAACAACGAAATAAAACCGGATTCTTTCTTGTCAGCGGCATCTTCGGCGTGAAGGACATTGCCAAACCCGATCGCTAACAAACAAGTTGCGACCAAATGGCTGAGTGTGAACGCGTGAGTGAGTTTCATGGGGGGGTAATCAGTGGGGGTGGGTGGGGATAAGCAAAAATCGCCGGGATATCGACCCCGGCGATTCATTGAATTCAGCTGCGTGGCCAAGGAGCCGATTTGACTCAGACGGCCACAAACGACCTAGAGTCCAGCGTCGGCTGCCGGCAACTCACCGGCGGAGATCTTTTCTGCGAATGTCTTACCGCTGCTGCTGCTCTTTTCGCCAGCTTTCTTCAGTCCGGCGACGATCAATTCCTTAGCTTTCTCGGGATTTTCCTTGACCCATTCCTTGGTGAAGTCCTCTTTCTTCAAGAACTCCATAACAGACTTGCCATACTCGTTCCGCTCAGTCTTCTTTTCACCCTTAACATGGCAAACGTTGCATCCAGCTTTACGCGATGCATCAACAAATGCCTTTTCGGCTTTGTCGGTCGCGTAATGATCTTTCCACTCTTTAGCAAACTCGTTGGTTGCCAAGGCGGGAGTAGCCAGGAAACATGCACAACCGAACGCTAAAACCAATCGCTTCATAAAAACTCTCCAAGGGGACATGCTCGAAAGGACGATTTCCGAGGCTCTATTAAAACCTCGAACTGGACCAAAAGTCAAATCAAAGGGCAATTTCAGGATTTTCTTGGTCAATCTTCGGCTGAGTTTGCATCGTCAGAAACTGCGGTTGGCTCCAACGGTTCTGGCGGAAAATCGGGTAAACGCGATCGATCAAATCCCGAAACCACCGTGCCGTCTTGTAAAAACTGCGACGCCCGCATCCGACTGGCGGTGACGGTGTCGTCAATCGATTGGCTCCAACGGACCACCCAACGTGTCGAACGTTCGCCCAGCCACGCAGGACGCGGTGACGAGATCATCTGGCTCATCCAATAGACTTGCCTTTGACCCCCCGCAGTGCTCGAAATCAACATCGGCCAATCGGATTCCGGTTGGTAGTCATAGGCGTTGTCTTCGCCGCGCAGATTGACCAGTTGATCCGGATTCTCGTAAGCCGGATCAAGCCCAGAAAACTCGATATGCGGCGAGTTGGGGGAAGAGCGGAAAACGCCGTTGCGGCTGTCACGATCGATCAACATTGGATAGACGCCGGAAGGCCCAAGTCGCGTTCGCACCAGACCTTCGCCAGTCCACATTGTGACCCGGTTAAGCACCAGTTGAATCTGATTTCCAGCCGCCGACGGCGGTACATTGACTCCCGCAACCTCCAACATTCGACGAGAAATGGCCAGCAAACCATTGTCCCAACGCAACTGCAGTTGAACCGGATCGACGACGTTTACCAACGTCATTTCGCCACGCACCGCGACGTTGTTCAGCTCGATCGCGACCAGCGGTGGAACCAGCACCCGCAGCGGGGTGGGCGTTCGCCCAGCCAACGGCACTGTCTCGGTTTCGCGAACCGGCGCCAGGACGTCACCACCACGCAACGACAACGGGTCCTGCATCATCAAACCGATATCGGGACGCCCGGCCTGTGCCCTGGTGATTTCAAACGCAAACACTTCTTCCCGCTGAGTCAAGTTTTCAATCGTCAACGTACAGTCGGTCAGACGAACCAGCCGATTGTCTGAAACCGACATCAGTGCGCCACCGTCAATCGATGCGCTGCGAACGTTCCAGTTCAAATGCAAGTTCTGGAACTCCACACGATGGGAACCGACATCGACCATTACCGCCCGCTGCATCGCCGGAATCGGCCCGGTGACGAAGCGGATCTCGGACGATCCGACGATGGACCGGATTGTCATGCCGTCGATGGGGACCCGAATCGGCGGACTCTCGATCACCGACTCGGCTAGCTCAATTGTCTTGACGCCCAGCTCACTGGCCAACTGCATCGCATCGACCAAAGACGTCGCGGTGACAGCATTGCTGGCCTGGGCGTTTATTCCGACAACAATTTTCTCAATCTTGGCCGTCGGCGTTGTCGCCCCCTTGTTTGCTTCGGTTCCGAGCACCACGTCACGCGGCATGGCCAAATCGGTGTACTTCGGCGGCAGGGTCGCTACGTCTTGCCCCGCGTCGCTGCCGTTGATCGCCGCGGCGTCACCTTCGGTGGTGGGCACCGTTTCAGACGGCGCGACTCTGGGGGACGAGGGTGCAGGTGATTGGCTATCGCCTGCCGACGCTGGCACCGGTTCCATCCGTTGCGTGCTACCAGAATCGACCGGTCGCCCCGTGACTCCAAACGCCGCAGGATCGATTGAAATCAGAGGCATCGAAATGCCATCGCTTTCGTTGAAATCAGCAGCTTGCGCCAATTCTTCGCTACTCGCCTGACGCATGACGACCGCCGACGGCGGATTTTCGAGCACAAACGCGTTATCGCGTAACAAGGCGATCACCTGCAAGACAACCGCTCCGATCAATAACAAAGACGCGGCTGCTAGCCACGGCAAATGCGTCGCCAAACGGCCTACAGCCAGTTCATCGCGGTTGATCGTCAAAGTCCCTTGGGCCTGTGCCCGGATCAAACCCTCACGGGCCGCCAATTCACGCAAGTCAGCAACCAAATCGATCGCCCGCTGGTAACGCGCGTCGGGTGACTTGGCCAGCATTTTGTGAATGATCGCCTTCAAATCGTCGCTGATCCCGCCGCGTAACCCCGATGGATCCGGCGGCGGTGCATTGCCGTGATTGAGCAATTTCTGCAGCATCGTGCCACCGGGATATGGCGGACTGCCGGTCAGCATGAAATAGAGTGTACAGCCGAGCGAATAAAGATCGCTGCGGACGTCTGCGTCTCGCGGATCGCGAGCCTGTTCAGGCGAAATGTAGTCAAAAGTCCCCAGCGTTACACCGCTGGCCGTCATATCACCGGACATGTCCAGTTGGTCGCTCCGCGCCAAACCCATGTCGACCAACTTGGTGTCGCCTTCGGTATTGACCAGCACATTGGACGGTTTCACATCGCGGTGAACAACACCGCGCCCACTGGCATGATGCAATGCTTCAGCGATTTGACGCGTGTAAAAGACGGCATCGTCGATGCTGAGCACACCTTGCTGAGCGACTAAATCGCGAATATTCGTCCCTTCGATGTATTCGAAAACGATGTATCGCCAGCCTTCAAACATCCCGACATCAAAGACTCTCGCGATATTGGGGTGGTCCAGCCTTGCCGCACTTTGGGCTTCGTTTCGAAACCGTCGCTGCATATCAGGGTCGTCGCCGATGAACGGAATTACCTTGATCGCAACCGTTCGATCGAGGCGTTCATCGCGAGCACGGAAAACCGCCCCCATGCCACCGCCACCAATCAATTCTTCCAATTCAAAGTGGCTCAGCCGACTGCCCAACAATACCTTCGCGACATCTGCCGGCGTCGCTGCTGGCGTGTTCCCAGCATTGCGGACCGACGATCCGGCGTCCGTTCGGCGAATCACGGTCTTGGCCTTCTCGTCCGTATCGCTGGCCAAATCGATCGAAACGCCAACAACCGGACCGAAATCCGCCATCTGGCCCATCGATGCGGTCGACCCAATGTCATCACGTTGGGCGCTGCTAAGTTTCAGCAGCGTCCTGTCAGGTACGACCGGCAATTCTTTTCCTGCGTCGGATTGCGGCGTCTCCATCAGTCAAACATTCCAAACTGTGACGACCGGAAAACCCGAAACTCCGTCGGGAAAAAATGCGGCCAACCGCTGGCCCATGAACAAGTGTGAAGAGATCAATCAAATCCTATTTTAAATCGGTTGTCCGCGGGGGTCAAATAAACGGATGACAAATAAGTGATCGTCTTAGTTGTATCAATGGTTATGATTCTGCCCTCCGGTCAATCGATCGTACCGGTGCAACTGGAACCGCTGCCCGCAGTGCATCCGAAACAGTGGTTTGCCGTTTTGATCATTCGATTCGCTAAATCGAATTCGGTTAATTTTGAAATGTGCGTCTGCGCCCCTTGAATCGGCAGATCGAGCATTTGATTGAAATCACAGTCATAAACATTCCCTTGCCAATCGACCGAAACCAACGTGCGACACATCAATCCGCTCAGCGTTTGAGGGTTGAAATGCCTCACCAGCTTTTCCATGTAGGTGCTTAATTCCCCACGCCGCAGCAAATCGTCCAAATAACGACTGATCGGCATGTTGGTAATCGTATAGAGGTGGCTGAACCGAATCGCGTAGCGGTTTCCTAGCTGATCGCGATAGGCTTGTTCCAAATCATTTTGATTCGGCGGCAAGCCCGTTCCGACCGGGTTGTAAACCAAATTGAGTGATAAGCCGCTTGAGTCGTCACCATATCCCAAATCATTCAACCGCTTGATCGCTTGAATCGACTTGGCAAAAACGCCCGACCCTCTCTGGGCATCACAATTGTCTTCTAAGTAGCAAGGCAGCGAAGCAACCACCTCAACGCGATGTCGCGCCAAGAACTCGGGCAATTGGGTGAATCCGGGCGCAAGCAGGATCGTTAAATTGCATCGATCGATCACCTTCAGTCCCATCTCGCTGGCTTGCTCCACCAACCACACGAAGTTCGGATTCATCTCCGGGGCGCCGCCTGTAATGTCCAGCGTTTCTAATTTCGATCGTCGCAAAAAGTCGATCACATCCTCGGCCGTCTCTCGACTCATGCTCTCCCGCCGATCGGGTCCCGCATCGACGTGACAATGCGAGCACGTCTGATTGCAGACCTTGCCAAGGTTGATCTGCAAGGTTGTTAAACCCAGACTTCTCAGGCTGCCTGTGACATATTTATGAATCGTTTTTTCAAAGCTGTTGATGTTGCCGACATGCTCGCTGTCACCCAATACTTTGAGTTGAAATTTGGGCGAACTGAGCTGGTTACCGGTTCGCTGAAGCGTCTGTAATTTCATCTCAACAACACGGCTCCCCATCGTCACAGTCATGCATCACTTCTGTCGTTACGTCGTAGTCGTAACCTTTACTCTGTCGCGGATCTCGATACCGCATCTTGCGGCAATCAAACTCCTTCGCATCCTCAATCGCGATCGTTTCACGCGGGTGGATCGCTTCAAACATGCCGTCATACGGCTTGCGTTGCAGCAAACCGAACGTCTTGTCACATACGGCCATCCTTTTCCCCCGGTAATAAATATGACCATCATCATCGGCCACATGTTTAAACGGCCCGCGATAAATCACCGCTTGATTGCGTTCTAAGCAAGGCCCTTGCTTTCCTTTGTAAGCAACCACGGTGATTGACCGAAACTCAATCCCTTCGACCGTCTGCCAAGGATCCTGCGACCGTTTGGCAATCTCGATGCCATGAAATCCGGCGTCTTCAAATGCGTGTAAAAACTCGTCTTCGCGAAACGATCCTGAAATACAACCTGACCATAAAGTTGAATCGCGCCGCAGATGCTCGGGCACCGTTTCATCCGAGACAATGTCACTGATCGCCGCTCGGCCACCCGTCTTTAACACGCGAAAGATTTCGTCAAACAACCGCCGACGATCGACCTGTCGAACCAGGTTCAGCACACAATTGGACAACACACAATCAATGCTTTCGCTTTCGATCAGGGGATGTTGCATCCGCAATTGATCTTCGAGCGAACGCAGTGCGATATAATCCGACACGCCCGTTATCGGCGATGATCGTAACTCGGCCTGCAAACGATCGAGATCCAATTGCAAATCTTGTATCAATCCATATCGAAACTCAACGTTGCGATAACCGATCCGCTGCGCGACGGTATCTTGATGCTTGCGTGCCAGTGCCAACATTTCCGCGTTGCAGTCAACACCAATCACTCGGCCTTGCTGGCCAACGACTTGAGCGGCGATATAGCACAATTTGCCGCCGCCGGAACCGAGGTCCAATACAGTGTCACCCTGGCGCACGAAGGGCGTCGGATCGCCACAGCCGTAATCCCGCTCCAGGATTTCCTGCGGTATCGCTTCCAGCAACTCCTTGCGATACTCCACTGGGCAACAAAGCGCTGGTTCAAACTGTTGAGCCGCCGCTGCATAGCGTCCATAAACGCTCGCTTCACTACTGATATCCATTATTGCAACAAACTGTCAAAAA
Organism: Planctomycetaceae bacterium; assembly: GCA_003506095.1. Taxonomy (GTDB): domain Bacteria; phylum Planctomycetota; class Planctomycetia; order Pirellulales; family Pirellulaceae; genus UBA6163. Next base: position 13,658 of record DNWZ01000678.1, read on the forward strand.
TGGCGACCGACTTCCAATTCGATTTTTCCTGAGCGATGAAATCCAAGTGCCGTGGTGCGGTTTGATAGATATCGTGTGCGGCGCGATCAGCGAAAATCACGTGCAATGAAACGTGATACTCGGTATTGTTTACCGGGCGTGCCAATTCTGGGTCGCGAACGCCGATTGAAAAGTCGACGACGCCTTCGTGGTCGGTTAAATATTTTTGACAAGCGGCTAGAAGGCCGCTGATCTTCGCTGGGGAATCATCGGCGAGCGTAAAAAAGACGTGGTGGGCCAAACGTGGCATCGAAAGCCTTTCGGGGTCGAGGTTTTGGTGTCGGGTCGAGAACAAAAAACGTTTTGTCAACGTTTTAACGTCCCCGACCGTATCTCGTCAGCCCGTACTGTGCACCGATTAGTCATCCGCGAGGTTGCGGTTTTTGGACGGATCAGCCGCACTGCGGCGCCCAATGCCGGCTCGATCGACCAACGAATTACGCATCAATTCCTCGATGTGTTCGTCGTCCGCCGGTGGCGGCCCAAACGCGCCTAGGTCCTGTGGTTCATATTCCAAGCGATACTCGTGCTTGGCAAATGCGATCCGACAGCGCGGGTCCAATCGCTTGCGTACGATCGATTTTCCATCAACTTTTGTCCCATTCCGGCTGCCCAAGTCCTTGACGAACCAGTAACCTTGCTCCACCGTCATGCGACAGTGTTGGCCCGAAACATTCGGAAAACGAAGCGCGATGTCGCAACTGTCGCGGCGGCCAATCAAAAGACGGTCCTTCAGCAGCGGAATCGGGTCGCCACCGCCGACTGGAACAAGCATTCCGTATTTCGGGGGGCCAGATTGTTTGTCTTCCCACGTCATGGTCAAAACTCTCGCAGAAGCGGTAAAAAGTTTTTTGGACAAGGTTCTCGCTGGAAACGCACGATTGGCGATCGTCAACCGTTCCCGTCATTTTAATGTGACTTTCAAATATTCAACGTCCCAGTCGCAGCGATAGGCTCAATTTATCGTTCCCACGTTCGGCTGGTCCGAGAAAGATACTGTTTTGATCAAGTTTATGAACTCCCAGCAATACGCATTAACGCCTGAAAACCGATTTCGTGCCTTTGGGACGACGTTGAAGATGCGGTTTGGCGGCAGGGTTCAGAGGATCAGCATTGACGCCGGGTTTACTTGCCCCAACGTCGACGGAGCCGTAGCAAAGGGGGGGTGCAATTTTTGCGATAATCGATCGTTCAGCCCGAGCCGGCGAGTCCGATTGGCGGCCGTCCAGGATCAACTTGTCCGCGGAATCAGTTCGGTTCGCAAGCGTTACAAGACGGTCCAGGCCTTTATCGCGTATTTCCAACCGGCAACCAACACCTACGCTCCGGTCGACCAACTGGAGGAAGTTTTTCGCCTGGCTTTGGCCCACTCGCCCGAAATCGTCGGCCTGGCGATCGGCACACGGCCCGACTGTGTGCCCGATCCGGTGCTAGAACTGGTCGACCAATTGGCGGGTGAAACTTACGTTTCGCTGGAGCTGGGGATGCAGTCGCGCCACGACCGCACGCTGCTGTGGATGAACCGTGCCCATCGACATGGACACATGGTCGATGCCATGAACCGGGCGAGAGACCGATGTTTCGAGACCTGTGCGCACGTGATTCTTGGCGTTCCGGGCGAGAATTACGACGACATGATGCATACGGCTCGTTCGATCGGCACGCTCGGTGTACGCGCGGTCAAACTGCACAATCTCTATGCGGTTCGCGATACGCCGCTGGGCGAAAGCATCCTGTCGGGTGAGGTGACGATGATCAGCCGCGATGAATACATTCGTGCAGTGGTCGATTTTTTGCGATTGATTCCAGAACACGTTGTTGTGGAACGGGTCAGCGGTGATGCGCCGCCGGATTACCTGATCGAGCCGAAATGGTGCTTGGAAAAAGCGTCGTTGCGGAAAGATATCGAATCCGAAATGCAGCGCTTGGACGCTTACCAAGGTGATCGTTATGACCCGCTTTGGCAGGATGAATCGATTGAACCGCTGTCGACGCCTGAGTCGATTTCCGATCGAATTGGAACGCGAGGACGACTGCCAGTGCTGAAAATGCAAGACGCGGCGAATCTGATGTCCCGTTCATTGATGAATGTTGCTGAAAAAATGCCGAGGAAAAAAGAATGACACGTGTAAAAAACCTGTACCTTTTCGCAAGTTACATACTATTGGGATTGATGATCAGCATGAATGCAGGGAACTTACACGCACAAGTCGGCGAAGCGATTGCGGAAACCACGACGGCTCCGTTTCCAGACGATCCCTGGCAATGGCTCGAAGATGTCGGTGGCGAAAAAGCACTCGATTGGGTTCGACAAAGAAACGTTGTTTCTCAAGGCTCGCTAGAACAGGTCCCCGGGTTTGCCGAATTAAGGTCGGATCTGCTAGCCATTCTCGATTCCGATGCGCGCATTCCATTCGTTTCCAAACGAGGCGAATATTATTACAACTTCTGGCGCGATCAAAAAAATCCGCGTGGGCTATGGCGACGAACGTCACTGGAAGAATATCGCAAGGCAGAACCGAAGTGGCAGGTCTTGCTGGATCTCGACCAACTTGGGAAAACCGAAGGCGAAAACTGGGTATGGAAAGGCGCCCGCTTATTGCGTCCAGACTATGAAATCGCGTTGGTGACGCTCTCACGCGGTGGGGCCGATGCTGGAGTAGCCAGAGAGTTTAATGTCAAGACGGGCGAGTTTATCAAAGACGGATTTCAACTCGCAGAATCCAAGGGCAGCATGGGTTGGATTGATCGAGACACCGTGTTTGTTCAAACCGACTTTGGTGACGGTTCGATGACGACGTCGGGATACCCGCGAATCGCAAAACGATGGAAACGTGGCACGCCGCTCGATCAAGCCGAAACGATTTATGAAGGTCAAATGACCGACATGTCGATTACGGCCGCGCATGATGATTCGCCAGGATACGAACGCGATTTCGTGTTTCGAAATATTGCCTTCTATAACAACGAAATGTATCTGCTGGATAAAGACGGCCAATTGACCAAGGTCGATGTCCCCAACTCCGCAAGCAAAGGGGTGTTTCGCGAGTTCCTTTCAATCGAGCTTCGCGAACCTTGGACGATCGACGGAAAAACTTGGCCGGCGGGCGCAATGTTGCTGACTAAGTTCGACGACTTTATGGCGGGCAAACTCGATTTAAAGATGGTGTTTGAGCCGAGCGAGAACACTGCGTTGTCAAGTTCCAGCTTTACTCGCGATTATTTGATCTTAAACGTTCTAGAAGATGTAAAGAACCGCCTTTATGTTTTAGATCTGCGCGACGAAAATGGGACAGTTTCTCCGCTGGTCGGTGCCCCTGCGTTCGGCACGGTCGGCGTTTCGGGTATCGATCCTGATGAATCCAACGATTACTTCATGACGACAACCGATTACCTGACGCCAACCACACTGGCGATCGGTGAAATTGGCAAGCAGCCCGAGCCGCTGAAGTCGTTGCCGGCGTTCTTTGATGCTTCGGGTTTACAGATTTCCCAACACTTTGCGACCAGTGCCGATGGGACGCGTGTCCCCTACTTCATGGTCGCTAAGAAAGATGTTCTGCTGGATGAATCGAATCCCACGTTGCTGTATGGCTACGGCGGGTTCGAGATTTCGATGCAACCGGGTTATAACGCGAGTGTTGGCCGTGCTTGGACCAGTCAAGGCGGTGTTTATGTCGTTGCCAACATCCGAGGTGGGGGCGAGTATGGGCCGCGTTGGCACAAAGCGGCATTGAAAGAGAATCGCTTGCGAGCTTATGAGGATTTCGCGGCTGTCGCCCAGGACCTTTTCGATCGCAAGGTGACAGCGCCCCAGCGACTGGGAATCCAAGGTGGTTCCAACGGCGGTTTGCTGGTCGGGAACATGGTGGCAATTTATCCTGACTTGATGCGAGCGGCTGTCTGCCAAGTTCCCCTGCTGGATATGCGTCGTTACAACCAGTTGTTGGCCGGTGCGTCTTGGATGGCCGAATACGGCAATCCGGATAAACCCGAAGAGTGGGCGTTTATTCAGAAGTTTTCGCCCTATCACAATATCCAGAAAGATAAAAAATATCCTTCTGTTCTCTTTACGACATCAACCCGGGATGACCGGGTTCACCCCGGACATGCTCGCAAGATGATGGCAATGATGGAAGCACAAGGACACGATGTTGTCTACTATGAAAATATCGAGGGTGGTCACGGCGGTGCTGCGAACAACGAACAAGCAGCCTATATGCAATCGCTCGCGTATACATTCCTGCGGTCAAAACTGTTTGATCAATCGATAAATCCATAGAAATTTGACCGAGCAGTGCAGAAGTTGTTTTTTTCAGGGTCCAGCGGAGCTCCAGCGGCCTACACGAGCTCATGGCGGGAAATGGCCGCCGACCCGTCCGACTTTAACGGCTGTGCGGATTGGCTAAAGATTGCCGCCTGCGGTGACCGATCTTGACCAACAAGCCAGTTCGTTCACTCGCCGGATGCACCGCTATGCCGATTTATCAACTCAACCGCTTATTCATTCTGCAGGTCGTTTCGCTCGCGATTCTTTCGTTAGGATCGGGGTGCGTTGGACCGATGGCCTGCGGGCCGCTGGGGTGCGGCGGACCCATCATGGCTGCGCACGGCAATTGCGGCTCGGGCTGTGGCGATCGTTGCAACGGTTGCGGCGAGAAATACTATGACGAATGGATCAACCATCCGCCTTCCTGCAACGATCCTTGCGATAGCTGTGGGAACTACCAGGGCCAGAGCTGTCATGCTTGCCGCCCGATCCTGAGCGGTTTCAAAAGCATTTGGGGCTATCGTTGCGATCCGCCACCGGTCGGCTGCCCCACCGCCGGATGTGACAATCTCGGATGCCGTGGCGGCTGCGAACCAGGTTGCGGGCTAGAAAGCTGCGACTCGGGATGCAGTTCATGCGGAAGCGGACACGCTGCTGGTGGACACCACCGCGGGATGATGATGGATTCAGTGCCCATGCATTCAGAACACGAAATGCACTTCGAAGAGCCGATTCATTCGCAGTCCAGCATGTCGCATCAGCCGAGAATTGTTCGCGGAACGGCAAACATCAAACCTTATCAACCGCAACGGTCTAGGCAGATTTTTCAAGCCCGCGACCCTCACGCAGGTCGTGGTACGGTAACACCTCGCTTTTAAAGGCAACGTGACTGTGACTAATCCTTGGCCTCAGATTTGGGGGCATCGGCGGTTGGATTCGTGTCTTTGGTTTCTGTCGGATCTTCGCTGGGCGCTAAGCGAACCTCCAGGTCGATTTCTTGTTGTCCGCGAGCGACCTTAATCTTTTGGACGCTTCCGATCGGCTTTCGCTCAACAATCTCTTGCAGATCACTCGCCTGGCGGACACGTTCCCCAGCGAACTCGATGATCACGTCCAACGGCTCAATGCCCGCTTGCGCCGCGGCGCTCTTGCCAATCACCTGGTAAACCAACACGCCCATTCCGATCGGTAAGTTCAACTTCGTCGCGACCGGCTTGTTCAGATCGGCCAACCGAATCCCCATTGCGGCTCGTCGCACTTTGCCGTGAGACGATAGTTCGTCCGCAATCCAAGCCACTTGACTGATCGGAATCGCAAACCCGATCCCCTGATATGAACCGCTTCGCGTCGCGATTGCGGTGTTGATCCCAATCACATCGCCGTCCAGGTCGATCAACGCACCGCCGGAGTTGCCTGGATTGATCGCCGCATCGGTTTGCAGCAATCTGCCGCGGCGAATACGAAGAATCGATCGGTTCTTTGCACTGATTATCCCTGCGCTGACTGTTGCTTCGAGCTTGAAGGGGCTGCCAATTGCCAGCACCCAGTCGCCGATTTCAAGCGATTCCGAATCGCCCAGCGTGGCCGCCTTCAACGGCTCAGGCGAATCGACGCGTAAAACCGCTATATCGCTGTCCGCATCGCCGCTCACTTTTTGGACTTCCAGCTCGGTCTGATCAAACAATTGCACCACCACCCGCTGGGCACCGGCCACGACATGGTTGTTGGTGACAATCAATCCATCAGCAGAAAAAATTACTCCACTGCCTAAGCCAGAAACAACCAGATTTTGTCCGCCCGAACCGGTTCTTGGCGGTGGGGTCGGACCGACATCGCCACCTTCATTTCGTTCTGTTTCATCGCCCCGCCCCTCCAGCGGGTCGGCCTTGGCATCGACCGACTCGGTACCAGCGGCCGGGCCGTAAGCGAAAACTGTCACAACTGACTCAGTTGCCTTAGCGGCCGCCAATCGAAATGCCCGCGACAACGCCCGTGGTCCGGCTTGCACAGCCGCCGAAGGTTCATCAGCCATGCCACGCTCCGCAAAGCCGAGCGAAACACTTACCAAAAAAGCTGCCAATCCGATCAATCTTCGCATCACTGCTGGTAACCTCATCAAAACGTCACAATTGTTGGTCTGCATGATTCCGTGCGGTCCCGGTTCTCGCACGCCTACCGATCCGTCACTATAACGCCCACGGTCTTGCTCGCGGCAGTGCTGCTGGCTCGGCTCGCAGAAACCGATCGCTCAAGCTAAAACTGGTCTTTTGTTCACAAACCCCTGGGTCGATATGCTTCCCGCATCCATTCTTGCCAAGAAACGCGACGGCCAAGAGTTGAGCGAAGCAGAGATTCAGTTTTTGATCCAGGGCTTTGTCGGACGCTCCGTTGCGGATTACCAGATGACGGCTTTCGCGATGGCCGTTTTCTTTCGTGGCATGACCGCCGCAGAAACGGCCGCATTAACCCTCGCAATGCTCGACAGCGGTGACCGTCTGCCGCGCGCTTCGCGTGGCAATTCCCGAAGTGACAAGCCGCGAGTCGACAAGCACAGCACCGGCGGGCTCGGCGACAAGGTTTCGCTGATCCTCGCGCCGCTGCTTGCCTGCCATGACGTGGTCGTCCCGATGGTCAGCGGCCGAGGACTCGGATTGACCGGTGGCACGCTCGATAAACTCGAATCGATCCCCGGCTTTAAGTTTCAGCTTGATGATGATCGTCGCGATCGACAACTCGACTCGATCGGTTGCTTCATCATTGGTGCCAGCGATCGGATTTCCCCCGCCGATCGGCAACTTTATGCGTTGCGAGATGTCACCGCGACAGTCGAATCGGTTCCGCTGATCACGGCCAGCATCCTCTCCAAAAAACTCGCCGCATCGCTCGACCATTTAGTGATGGATGTAAAGGTCGGCTCCGCAGCCTTTATGAAAAATCGTCAACAGGCCACCGAGTTGGCCAATTCTTTAGTGCAAACCGGTGCTAAAGCTGGCTTGCCCACAACTGCTCTGCTGACCGACATGGATCAACCGCTCGGCATGGCAGTGGGCAATGCGGTCGAGGTGAACGAAACCTTGCAATGTCTTGAAGGTTCCGGCCCACAGGCCGTAAACGAACTGACTGTTCTGCTGTGTGCCCACGCCTTAGTCGATTGCGAGCGATATCAGAATTTAACTCAGGCGTGCGACGCGCTTTGGCAATCGCTCCACAGCGGCGCGGCGAAAGAGCGTTTCTTTCAAATGGTCGCTGCGCAAGGCGGTTCGCTCTGCGGCCCACTACCACTTGCGCCCGCAACCGACGTTTTTGCCCAAGAGGGTGGTTTTGTCGAATCAATCGACTGCGAAAGACTCGGCCGCTGTGTCGTCGAAATGGGCGGCGGTCGCCGCAAAGCGGATGATTCAATCGATCCGACGGTCGGCTTAGAGGTCCTTGTCCGAATCGGAGACAAAATCGATCGCAACCAACCGTTGATAAAAATCTACAACAAAAAAAATCCAGCGAATCTGGTCAACGAACTTCGAAACGCTATCAAGCTATTCTCTGACGCAGTGAACCCGAGACCGTTAATCATTGACACGATCGTTCACGAACCCGAAAAGGTACCACAGTGAACCCCTTGCAGTTAACGCCCGATGATTCTGCGACGATCGATTCGCTCGTACGAGCCTCGCTCGGTGCAAGGTTGCGGGCTCACGCACCCTACAGTAACTTTCAAGTCGGTGCGGCGTTGCTAGCCGATGACGGCGAAATGTTCATCGGCTGTAACATTGAAAACGCTAGCTTTTCACTCACCCTGTGTGCTGAACGTGTCGCCGCTGCTGCTGCTGTCACGGCCCAAAAACGCCACTGGCGGGCGATTGCAATCGCATCCAAGGGCGGCGTCTCCCCATGTGGTGCCTGTCGCCAATTTTTATCCGAGTTCGGCCACGAACTGTTGGTCGTCTGCGTTGATGCACAATCCGAACAGCGAAAAATCTTTCAACTTTCCGATTTGTTGCCTCATGCATTTGATCACATCCCGCAATGACAAAGCCTAGGTAGAACATACTAACAATGAGTATTCGAAAGATTTTGCACGCCGCCGATATCCATCTCGACAGTCCGATGCAAAACCTAGAAGCGTATCCCGATGCACCGGTTGAAGAGTTTCGAGGCGCAACCCGCGTCGCGTTGACAAACATGGTCGACCTTGCTATCTCGCAAAATGTCGACTTGGTAGTGATCGCGGGTGACCTTTATGATGGTGATTGGGATGATGCCCATACGGGGCTATTCTTTGTCGGCCAAGCGTCACGATTGCGTTCCGCCGGAATACCGATCGTCGTGATCCGCGGCAACCACGACGCGGCGCTGCTGATGACACAGACGCTGCGTCTGCCGGACAATCCAGACGGTTCGTCGATCATGCTCGATCATAATGCCGTCGATCGCAGAATCTTCGAGTCGATCGGGGTCGTGGTCCATGGCCGTTCTTTTGCAACCAAAGCGGTCACGGAGGACCTTTCGCGAGATTATCCTTCGGCGATTTCAGGCTTTTTTAATCTTGGTTTGCTGCATACCTGTCTTACCGGATCTGATGGGCACCAGCCTTATGCACCGACAAGTCCGGAAAAATTGCTGGTCAAAGGTTATGATTATTGGGCGTTGGGCCACATTCATGATCGTCGCCAAAGTCTGCTTGCCGACCAAACGCCGATCGTATTCTCAGGCAATGTCCAAGGTCGCCACATTCGCGAGACTGGGCCCAAAGGGTGCATGATTCTAGCGATTGATGCGTCCAACAAGTTTCAATCAACATTTCATCCGCTCGACGTGACACGCTGGGCCGTGATGGCTTACGACGCCACCGAAGCGAGTGACACGGATGATTTATTTGACGAGTTCACGTCGTGGCTAAAGATCCAGCTTGACCATGCCGCTCATCGGCCCATCGCGGTTCGGGTGCGGATATCCGGCAAAACAAAGCTTCACGATACCTACCATCGTGATGCATATGGATTGGAAAACCAACTGCGTGCGATTGCGCTGCAGCATGGAAGTGGCCGCGTGTGGATCGAACAACTGAGAGTTCGCACCGAACGCGCAGCGACCATGGGCGACAGACAAGTTGTGATCAGTGCGAATGCCGAAGGACCATACGCTTCGTTGCACGACGTGTTGCAACAGTATCGCAATGATCAAGCGGTTCGGGATTCGATTGCCGAACTATTGAAACCACTTTGGAATAAACTGCCCGCTCAGCTTGTCCGCGACGATTCGCAACCGCTTCGCAATGACACGCCCGAGATCATCACACAATGGATCGATCAGGTGGAGCCCGAGCTGATCAGCCGACTGCAAACACTGGAGGATGCATCATGATTATCGAACGACTCGACCTGATCGCTTTTGGTCAATTCACGGACGCTGTGCTCGATCTGTCTGCGGGCCCGAATCGTTTTCATATCGTTTATGGTCCCAACGAATCGGGTAAATCGACCAGCATGCNNAATTTTATCCATGCCTATTCCGCGATGCGGATCGGCGGTCAATTTCGGGATGCTGAAACGGGCGAGGTCGTCCAGTGTGTGCGTCGTCGTAGCAAGGTGAAAATGTTGATGACACCCGATGATTCGGAGGAAGTCGATCCGGCGAAACTTGCCGCCATGTTGCGAGGCGTCGACGCCGAAACGTTTTCATGCCAGTTCGGACTCAGCCATAAAGAGCTCGTTGCCGGTGGACGTGCAATTCTCGATGGCGGCGGAGACCTTGGTGAAGTGCTGTTCGCCGCGGGCACTGGCACAGGCACCCTTCGCGCCGCCAGGGCCCAGCTTGAAAAAGATCGTCGCGAATTGTTCATCGAACGCGGTTCCGCTGGAACGATCAACAAACTCATTGCCAGATTTACCGAAACGGATAAACAACTTCGCGATTGCCGATTATTGCCGGCGCTGTACGACAGCAAGCACAAGGAGTTGGACCAAGCGATTCTGGATGCCAGCCAGATTGAGCAGCAGCTTAAGTCCCAAACGCAAGCCAATCGCTTGATCAAGGCTTATTTGAAAGCACAGACGCTGCTGCCCGATCGCCATAACATAATCGCCCAATTGGGCACTTCGATCGGAACGACACCCCTTTTGGATGATGACTTCATTGCCAACCGACGAAAACTCGAACCGAAATGGCAAGCGACTTTACAACAATTGGAAACCTTTCGAGCTCAAATCGCAGAACTGCTTCAGCGTCGTGAGCAATTGAAAGTCGATGACCAATGGATGGACGTCGCAGCGACGATCAAATCATTGATGAACGAGTTGAGCGAAACGATTTCGGGTCAAAAAAACCACGATCGACTGCAAGTCGAACTTTCCGAAACCGACTCGCAGATGTCGGCGGCAATCAATCGACTCGGGCAGACGGCATGGGATGCCTTCAATCCTGCCAACGCAGGCCTCGGTGGAAACGTTGATTCGTTGGCCATTTCGGAAACCGTTCGAAAGGATATCGACGCAATGGTCACTCGCTATGGCGTGTTGATTGAGAGCATCCAATCGACGCGAGACAATGTGGCAGCGCTGAATCAATCCAAGGCCGAGATCGCTGAAAAGCTGAAACAAATGCCGGCATCCGCTGATGCAACACCGCTGGTGGATGCGATTGCCGATATCGGCAAACCACGCATCCTGATTGACGCAGTCGCAAAGTGCCACGATGAAGAACAAAAGGCACTTCGCGCGGTGAACGATTCGCTAGCTAATTTGCGAGGTTTTTCGGGATCGGTGGACGATATTCGACGATACCTGCCACCACCAGAATCCGAAATAGCAGAACTCTCGACCGCAATCGCAGACGCAAAATCCGAACTCCAAAAACGCTTGACCGCATTGAACACCGATCGCGACAAACTGAAGCAATCGCAAGCGATTTATCAAGAGTTTGCCTGTGATTCCGATTTGCCAACACCGGAGCAACGCGAGCATGCGAGGAATGAGCGTGATGCAACCGTCGCAAAGCTGCGAGATTGGGCTCGCAAACGTGAAGCGATCGATTCAGAAGTCATCGCCTCTCTTGAAAAACAGATTCGCGATGCTGATCAAATTACGGACCAGTTGCATCAAGCTTACGACCAAGTGATGCGTCACAAACGTTTGTCAGAGGATGTTGTCAAATCACAGCATCAAGTTGATTTGGCGATCGAAGTTCATCTTGCGGCACAACAGAACCTCGACGCAGCTTTAACGGCTTGGAATGAACTTTGGTTGGCCCATCAAGTCGTCGCGGGCACGCCCGACGAAATGCGATTGTGGCTTGCAAACCTTTCGACACTGAAGAAACAGATCTCCGTATGGGACGAGAAGATCGCGGCCATGTCCTCCGCCCAGGCTGTGGTTGATCGCGCCGTGGAACAACTCTCCACGACGATGCGGTTTTCTGATGAATCGATCCAGAGCTTACCAGCGACGCCACCCACCCTGGGCCTAACCGAAACCTATGCCCTGGCGACCCTGCGAAAAGACGAAGCGATTCGTCGAATCAATGACAGGGCGAATTGCGAAGCTGAGCTGGCGCGTGCTGACGCCGCGATGGAAAAATCAGTCAATGACCTTAAAAGGCACGAGCGGCAATTTCAACAGTGGCAAGAACAGTGGCACGAACTGTTGTCGCAAATCGCGGTCGCGCCGTCGGCTCGCCCGAATGATATTCATGGGATTATCCGCCAGATCGACGAGGTTCAACTTTTGCGTCAAAAGCGTGATTCAATCACGAAATCGCTCCAATCTCTGCAGCGGGATCTGCAGCATTATCACAATCGTGTCCGATCCGTCGCCAGTCACCTGAAGGTTGATTTCATCCAAGAGAACCTTGCGGATTTCGTTAGACAACTCTCTCGCCAATCCGAAGCGTATCAGAAATGTGACAATGAGCGTGAATTGCTGGATCAGCAAATCGAAGCCTTGAATCAGAAAATCTGCGTGGCCAAGGAGAATGAAATGTCTCTTCTTGCGCAATTGCGTGCCCTTTGTTCCGAAGCAGGGGCAGGCGATGTTGCTCAGTTGCCCGCAATTGAGCAAGCGTCTGCGAAACGTCGCGAACTCGAACGAGACTTACAGACGATCGATCAACAACTACGCGCGTTTGCAGCTTCGGAAACGCTTGATGCATTCGTCCAGCAGGCAACCCAGAAAGATTCGGCATCGCTAGAAATTGAACTTTCCAAATCGGACACCGAACTCGAGCATTTGCAGCAGCGCTGGGCCGCAACCCTGCAAACCGTGGGCAGGTTGCGTGGCGAAGTCGACCAGATGGACGCCAGCGACCAAGCCGCCATCATCCAACAGGAGCGGCAAAACCTTTTGGCCGCGATGCGTCGTCATGCTAATCGCTATGCCGAATTGACCATTGCGGAAGAAGCTTTGAAGCGAGCGATCGATCATTATCGACAAAACAACGAAGGCCCTGTGTTGCGGTTGGCATCGAAGTACTTTAGCCGGTTGACCGATGGCGAATATGAATCTTTGCAAGTTGAGTTTGATGATAAAGACCAACCCAAGCTGATGGGCGTACGACCCAATACAAAAGCATCGGTTGTGGCAAATCTTATGAGTGACGGAACCGCCGACGCGCTTTACCTTTCCTTGCGTCTTGCCAGCCTGGAAGTGCATCTGGACACCCACCATCCGATTCCCTTGATCGTGGATGATTGTTTGGTTCAATTCGACGACGATCGTGCCGCGGCGGCGTTGAAAATCTTTTCAGATATGTCGACTCGGACCCAAGTTATCATGTTTACTCACCATCAACATTTGCTCGATTTGGCCGCCGACAACTTGCCACCTGGCGGATTTCATTCGCATCGCTTTGATAAACAGTTCGTCGCGCAAGCGGTTGGACAGGCATAAACATGGCCACTACCGTCGCAAGATCAGCTATCCGTATTCGCGGTTCCCATGTTCATAATCTGAAGGGCGTCAGTCTTGATTTGCCGCATGGCCAAATGACGGTCATTACGGGAGTCTCGGGCAGCGGTAAAAGCTCGCTTGCGTTTGATACATTATTTGCCGAAGGCCAAAGACAGTACATCGAAAGTTTGTCGGCGTATGCCCGTCAGTTTCTCGACCAGATTCCGCGTCCCGATGTCGAGCACGTTGACGGTTTGCAACCGACGCTCTGCATTGATCAGAAATCCGGTGCCACACACCCGCGAAGCACTGTCGCAACGGTCACCGAAATCTATGACTACCTGCGACTGTTGTATGCTCGCGCCGGCGTTCCACACTGTACCGATTGTGGTGCCGCGATCGCACAACAGTCTGCCGATCAGATCATGGAAACGATCCAGAGCTACGACCCAGAAACCAAACTGGTTCTGCTTGCTCCGATGGTCCGAGGGCGTCGTGGCAACCATCGCGAAGTCTTTGAACAAATCCGAGCAAACGGTTGGCTGCGTGCCCGAGTCGATGGTCAGATTTACGCGTTAGAAGATTTGCCTGAAATTTCCGCCCGAAAACTCCACACGATCGAAGCCGTTGTCGATCGCTTGGTGATTCGAGAGGGCAACGAGAACCGTCTGATCGAATCGGCGCAAACCGCCCTGCGAACCGGCGGTGGCGTGATGACCGTGTTAGCGATGCAGTCTGGCGAATCGCAGTGGCAAGAACAGTTGCTCAGCACGCTGTATGCTTGCCCCGGTTGCGGTAAAAGTTTTCAGGAACTCGAACCAAGAACGTTCAGCTTTAACAGTCCCTACGGTGCTTGCCCGACCTGCGAGGGCATCGGCAAGAAAGACGCCAATCGATGTCCCGCATGCGATGGTGGGCGATTGCGGCCCGAAGCATTAGCGGTGACGTTGGCCGATCAAAACATCTCCGCAACCACTGCACTGCCGATCGGCGAATCGATCCAATGGTTCGCGTCGCTGTCAGATCGTCTTGGCAAGCAGTCGGGTTTGATTGCCGAAACGGTTGTCGCCGAGATCATGCAGCGTTTGCGTTTTCTAGATTCGGTTGGGCTGCACTACCTTTCGCTCGACCGGCCTGCCGTCACGCTCAGTGGCGGAGAACTGCAGCGAGTTCGGCTAGCGACCAGCCTCGGGTCAGGATTGGTTGGCGTCTGTTATGTGCTTGATGAACCGTCCATTGGCCTGCATCCGATCGATAATGATCGTTTGATTGATTCGATCAAAAACTTGCAACAGCAGGGCAACACCGTCGTTGTCGTTGAGCATGATGAATCGATGATGCGAGCCGCAGATCGGATTGTCGACATGGGCCCAGGGGCGGGGCCCGAAGGTGGCCAAATCGTTTGTGAAGGCACATTTGACGAAGTGGCTGCTGACCCTCGTTCGGTGACCGGCCCTTATTTGTCACGGCAAAAGTCGGTTCCCTATCCTTCGACAAGACGAACTCCGCAGGATGATCGTTGGTTGGAACTGCATGGCGTTACAACACACAACCTTAAAAATATTACGGCACGATTTCCGCTCGGTTTATTGATCGCCGTCGCTGGCGTATCGGGCAGCGGCAAAAGTTCTTTAATCAATGATACGCTGGCTCCGGCTATCCTATCGCGACTGAACACCAGTACTCACCAGCCATCCGACCAAGACGACAATTCCCAAGAGTTTCAAGCCGAAGCAAGCTATCAGTCCATTGTCGGAACGCATCTGATCGAGAAACTGATTCGCATCGACCAGCGTCCGATCGGGCGCGGCCCGCGAAGTTGTCCCGCAACCTATTGCGGTGTCTTAGACGAAATTCGCAAGGTTTTCGCCGCGACACGCGAAGCCAAACAACGCGGCTTTCTCGCCAATCGATTCAGTTTCAACGCCGCTTCGGGTCGCTGTGATGTCTGCAAAGGACAAGGCGTGCAGAAGATTGAAATGAACTTTCTAAGCGATCTGTATGTTGTCTGCCCGCGATGCAACGGCAGGCGTTATAACCGTCAAACCTTGATGGTGCGATTTAAAAATCACACGATCGCTGACATTCTAGAAATGACAATTTCGGAAGCGGCTGTTTTTTTCGAGAACCTTCATAAGATTCACCACCAACTGCAGTCCTTGTGTGACATTGGATTAGGGTACTTAAGGCTAGGTCAATTGAGCACCACGCTCAGTGGTGGCGAAGCCCAGCGAATCAAGTTGGGCACTGAATTGGCCCGGCCTCAACGCGGTCACACCGTTTATTTGTTGGACGAGCCGACTACGGGACTGCACTTCGCCGATGTCACGCGTTTGATGGCGGTGCTGCAAAAGCTGGTGGATGCCGATAATACCGTGATCGTCATCGAGCACAATTTAGAAGTGATTCGAGCGTGCGACTGGATGATCGAAATCGGCCCAACGGGTGGTCGTGATGGTGGCAACGTCGTTGCCGAAGGAACGCCAGAATCGGTCGCCGTTCATTCGCGAAGTCCGACTGGGCCCTACCTGTCGCGGTTGTTAATAGCCGCTCCGTCTCGATAGTAACGATTAAAAATTGCCGGATCAAATGGGTTTTCAACTGTCGGCAAACGCATTGGACGATTACTACTGGCTTTTGATGCGACATTAGAATTCGACGGCTTTGTAGCGATGTCATCGAATGCCAGCGGGATCTCACCTTCCAAATAGGTTACCTGACGCACCCGCGAAGGCATCGATGGCAAATCACCATAGCCGGACATTCCCGAAACGACGGGGCTGAGATCGTTTAAAGCGTCAGGCAACTCCGTTAAAGTGATATTCTCCTCAATCACTTTATGCTGCGAAACCTCCGAGACCCATTCGATCAACGACTCTACCGCTGCATCATCACCGCGTTTGAGGGGAGCTTCGGATCTGCCGCCGTGCGGGCTTGTGGCATACTTTAACAAATCACTATCTATGTCACTGGTGCGATTGATTATTGCCAAGGTGGCCAGCAGATTCAACTTGGTCATTCGCGACGACGGACGCACATGAGTGCCCATGTGAGTCAACTGCCACTGGTTGTCGGATGGGCTGCGATGACAGCCGGAATTGCCACAACGATTTAGCAATAACGGCTGAACTCGATTGTTGAAATAAGAAATCGCTTGAATCGAAAGATTCGCCTTTGCCAACTCCTGATCAGAAATCTCTATCGCCTGTGGGCGTTTTACTTCCTCGGCCCCAGCATGAATTACCATTCGCCCCGCGGCTGGGGGCGACTGCGAACCTTCCGGCTCCGCGATGGTCGGCGCTGCCACAGCGTTGCTGTTGGTGACTGACGCAAGTTGCCGCCGAAGCCGTAACGTTTCAGGATGAGAAGGGTCTAGCTCGTCGGCGGAATCAAGTGCCTGTTTCATTTCGTCGAGCAAATGATGGCGTAAGCACCATCTCGCATCATTTTGAAAGCCTTCAACATGCGGTTGTTGGCGCTGTTGCTGGCGGTATCGATACAGATCCATCAGCGTCGGCGCGGAATGCACAACTTGATGTGACGCCAACTTCAACGCATTTCCATCGCCACGATCAATGATCGTATGACTTCCGATAACAGTCGCCTTTCCCTCAATGACATTTCCGTTGCTGAGTAAGACAAAATCTTGGGCGACGGTAGGATCGGACGCATTCGATCG
>DNWZ01000437.1 GCA_003506095.1 Planctomycetaceae bacterium
TCTTTTGTTCGTTGATCGAAGGCCGGCCTTCCAAACCCAAAAGCTGTGGGATGCTGGGGCCATAGACGTCGGCATCCATCAAGCCGACCGCCGACCCGAGTCGACGCAGTGTGAGCGCCAAGCCTGCTGCAACGGTGCTCTTGCCAACACCCCCTTTACCACTGCCGACCAAAATCACGCTCTTGACGCGTAGCGCCACTTGGCCCAATCGTGCCGGCGGTCGATCATGCGGCACGATGTCGACTTGGACCGTAAGGCCAGGATGCGCAGCAACCAAACGCGATACGATCGCATCCCGCACATCGTCGGCGATTGCCATCGAATGGGTCGCTAATCCGAGGGTAATGCGCGCATCGTTCTCGTCGACTTGAACATCGACGATTTGCCCCATGGCCCCCAGCGGTCGTCCCGTTTCTGGATCTGGGAACTCACTGATCAGTGGGAGTATCGATTCGGCGGTTGCACCGGACATAAAGCGTTCTCGTATTTAAAACGTGAAGTGAAATCGTTTGATGGACTATGAATCAATTTGAAACCGCTGGCCCGGATTGGCCAAGATGCCTGACACCGATTGCAATCAACGATCGATCTGCCGCATCACGTTTCGCAGCGTCCAGAGATCGTACAAAACGATCGAGATGCCCGCCTCTTGAAATGCCAGCAGTGTGGCGCCAGCGACGCCAGGTCGGAAATGTGCCATTTGAATCGGCCGCGGTTTATGTTGCGACACTGTGGCGATCAAGTCCAGCATGCGCGACGGCGTGATATCACCCAACGGATACTCCCAAACCACATAGATCGACGATTCAGGAGAAATCGGTTGCTTCAGTCGCGCTGGCAATCCGAACACCGATTGTCCGTCCCAGCGAATGACGTTCGCACGGCGCGAAGTTGATGAAGTTGCAACCGAACGCTGATACGCTTGGTACCAACGATCGGATGATTCAATGATGTGCCAATGCGATTGGGTGTTATTCGCCACTGTGCCGCTGTCATCGACCGATTCGTTCCATTGAAGGGGCATCGCAGTTGTGTCGACTATTCGTCGTTCTCCTGATCGATCGAACCGTCCAACCGCCGCAGCAGCCTTGCGCGGCTGATTCCCAACAACCGCGCCGCTTCGCTGCGGTTGCCATCAGCCGACTGAAGTGCCTGGTGAATCTTTCGCAGTTCGAAATCTCGCATCGCGTCGTCCAAATTGGTCGCGACAATCGGCTTGGGTTTCGATACGCCATGACTGCGAAAGCTGCGGATCGACAGCGGCAAGTCGTCGGGTCCGATCGCAGAGGTTCGACAAACCGAACAAGCGTGCCGGATCGCTGAATCGAGCTCTTCGAAGTTCTCTGGCCATGGATACAGCAGCAGGCGATCGATCGCCACACGGCTCAGCCGCTCCGCCATGCACTTGCCCGCGGCGTGGCGATTTTCCACTAGTGCCGTTGCGATCAGTGGTATGTCTTCTGCGCGATCGGCGATCGCTGGTAAACCGAGTTCAAGAACGCTCATCGCCAAGGCCATCTTCGTACTCAAGGGCGTTGCGGAACCGCCTGCGCCAAATTGCGGTGAAGCGTTTAACAAACCGATTAAGCGAACCGAACCACTTGCCCCAGCGCCGAAATCGACGATGCGATCCTGGACTTCGTGCGGCGATTCATCCAAGCCCCGTAAGATCAAAGTCACTGTCGATCCGGTTCCGCGCCCCAGATACGCTGCTGCTGGCGAGAGAGTCGCTTCTAAAAGTTCGGCGTCCATCAGCGGTGTTTCGACCGAGATGATCGGATCTGCGGCGTCGCCACCACGCACGCCAAGCAAATGAATTCTTCGGGCGATTGATTCACCGCCTGATCCGCGTGGTCCGACGATCGCAAACGATTGCCGTGTCGACGCGGCAAGTTGGATTTGATTGCGAATTCGAATCGCGTGGAGTGATGACCCAGCGGAAACAATCAAGCCGGATGTTGCGTGTTGACGGCGCCACGATTCAAGACGTTGGCGCAGCGTTTCGGAAGCCTCGACCTCGTCGTCAAGCCGGATGTTCAGCATCGCCCCTGTGATGGCCATGATAAATGCACTGTCACCGTTGCCGTGCATCGTGAAGCGAACTAGGCGGCTATTGCGGCCTGCTGGAGCGACACGGACGACCATCGACGTCGCGCTGGACAGGCCCAACGGCGGGGCGATCGCGGCCAACGAATCGCCAAGCGGATTGCTGCGATCGTTCGCCGCGTGACAGAGACGACCGGCCAGCGCTGTCGTGTCATGGCCCAGCCATTGGCATGCTTCAGCGTTGATATAGATCAATGCATGACCGCTGTCGACGATCCACATCGCTTCGCCCACCGAATCAAACAATCGGCCGACGTTGCGAATTGCCTTTCGGACAACGTTCAAGTCGGGCGTCGTCAGGTCTTCGGGGTTGGGCATGATCGGGCTTGGGCACTGCGAGTATTCAAGGCCTTGGCGAATCGTCGATCACGCTAAAGCCGCGTGATCGACCATCCCAAGTGAAGCTTGAATCTTAACGTGCCGCCCATCGGATTGGCGCATCGACCGACTAGAACACGTCGAGAATAAAGTGGTGGCCCGAATGAAACCGTCGTGGTGACGGATATTCATTGTGCCATCGCTTGTTGTAGACCGGAATACGCATTTCCGCAGGATAGCGGTGATAGAGGCTGTCGGCGCTCTTGTAGTACTCAGGCCCGTAAAAGTTTTGCGGGTAGTAGACGTAAGGATAGTGATAGAAACGGTTCCAGTCGACGGATCCGTTGGTGCCGCCCCAATTTTGTCCATAAGCCCGCTGATCGGCCTGGGCGGATTGGGTCGAAACACAGCAGCCGATCAAAACGGCGGCCAAAACCAGGTGACGTAACATCGCGAATCCCCCCAGGATACATGCGACCAAAGTTTTACGAACGGAATTCAGCGACAACAGCGCACGAACATTGTCGAGCGCGTAATCGCATCAATCCGCGATACCGTTATCTTCGGCATGTCGGGTACAACCGTTGAGCAAAAGTCGCTCAGGATGGTCAAACCGAGGCAAGATGTTTCGCTTAAAAGGCGCGGCAAGTTGCCGCTTAGATCAACATCCCAGCGATCGCAAAGTAGATGATCGAGCCGACAGCCATCGGAATGCCATAAGGCAACAGCAACATTCGCGGTTTGCGTTCACGAGCGATAGCGGCCAGTTGATCAGCGTTGCGAACCATTTTCCATTCCTGCATGATCTGCAGTGCCATGGCGTAATGCTTTGTCCAGTTGCCGGTCCATGCGACCATCGCGATTGCCATGATGGCACCGACAAACGCGGTGGCGACAAATGCGTACAGAGTGACCATCGTGCCGAGCCAGGCACCGACGCCGGCCAGCAGTTTAACGTCGCCAGCGCCCATGCCACCGCGATTACGCAGCAACAACAGCAGCATCATGCCGACGAATGTTCCTAGCAGACTATAGCCCAGGCCAGCCAGTCCGGTTGCATACAGGCCATAACACCATCCGCTGATGATGAACGGGAAGGTCAACCAATTGGGCACTTTCAGGATCGCGCCGTCAATCACAGCGGCCACCACAAGTACAAACGTGACGAACCAAACGGGCCAGTTGGTCGTTACGGCGTCAAAAAATTCAGGCATGGTTTGGTTCGGTGGAAACGGGAGGGGGAGTTGAGCGGTGGAGTGCGAAGTACGTTCCGACGCAGTGCAACGATAGCGGCGTGCTTGGTCGGTTCAGAATGAAAAAACCCGCGGCTTCGATACCTTCACACGCATCGAAACCGCGGGACATAGACCGTCTTATACGGCACAGAAATGGTTCGCCATGTTCTGCACAACGGTTTGTCTTACTCCGTGCGGAAAACCGCGCGGCTGAACTTTGGTCTCATGACGAAGATCGCCATGAGAACCAAATCAGTTACCACCAATCGCACCAGCGACTTCGGTGAACTTAGCCGATGCGTTGGTACCGATGGATTGAACGGCACCAATACATACGACAACGATCAATGCCAACATAACCGCGTACTCAACAGCGGTCGGTCCGTCTTCTTCCTTCAGAAAGTCGACAATCTTGGTTGCAAAGTTCTTCATAGATTATTCCTCTGGGGTCTAAAGTAACCACGGTCAAACACGACCGCCGGCGATTAGAACGGCTCGATTTCGATCACTTCGCCTTGCACCTCAGGTAGGTGCTGATGTGCAATACGGTGAGATCTTTTGCCGAGCTAGCCCCCATCGATCGCTCGACTAGCGGGCCGGTTCTACCAAGAAACTAGGACAGAATTGCAAACAGTCAAAGCAAAGAAAAAAATATCGGCTTTCGTCCGGAGTGCACAAATGCGTTGAACCGCATGAGTAAAATGCTGCAATTTATCGCATATTTCGCAAATAAACTGTCCAGACGCTTCTCAATCTGCCGCAAAGATTTCGCAAATCAACTTTTTTGGGTGATCGCTATAATCGTTGCATAGGTAATCACCCAAACGAAGACTCAAAATTTCATCGAATCCGCTACCGAGTCGATGATCTCATCCAACGTGAAAGTCGGACGAAATCCGATCGCCTGACTGATCCGTGCCAGATCCGGAACGCGTCGACGAATGTCCTCAAACGTTTCGTCATACGCCGCGGCATAAGACTGGAACTCGATCTTGGCCGACGGGTTGACCCTGGCGATCACTCGCTGGGCAAGTTCAAGGATCGAAACGGGTTGGTCACTGCCGATGTTGTAGACCCGTCCAGCAGCTTCCGCCGTATCGACCAATTTGACGACCGCGCCAACAACGTCTGACACATGGGCAAAACATCGCAACTGGCGACCGTCGTCATGCACCACCAGCGACCGTCCCTCCAACGCCGCTTGCACAAACCTCGGCAACACCATTCCATAAGCCCCCGTTTGACGAGGCCCGACCACGTTAAAGAATCGCCCAATCACGACTGGCAAGCCGAACTCGTGATAAAACGCCAGTGCTAAAAATTCGTCGATCGCTTTCGAAACGCCATAGCTCCACCTCGGTTTGGTCGTCGAACCGAACACCAGATCGTCTTCTTCGCACCACACTTCTTTGGGATTCTTGCCATACACTTCGCTGGTGCTGGCGATGAAACAGGGGATTTTTTCACCCTGCGATACACGATGCCCTAAACGTTCCAGAATCAATTTGGTCGGAAAAATATTCCGCTCGATCGTCTGAATCGGTTGCTTGGCGATCAATGCCACGCCGACAGCCGCAGCCAAGTGATAGACCACATCGGCTCGATCGACCAATTCGGCAACCAAACCAGGATCAGCGACCGAACCTTCGATCGATTCCAAGTTCGGATGCGATTGCATCGACGCCAGGTTTTTTCGTTGACCTGTCGACAAGTCGTCGACCACGATCACTGAATCGCCGCGGGCCAGTAGACGCTCGGTCAGATGCGAACCGATAAAACCGGCACCGCCGGTAACCAAACAAGTCGACACGCGGATCAATCCAAGATAGCGGAAGGGACAGAAAGCGAACCAAAAAATCGAGATGCCGATCGATTTGACTTCGAAATCCATGTCGTGGCAAAACGATTGGGTAACGTCATCATAGAGTGGACAGGCGGTCCGTCCGACTACCCGCAGGAATTTTAGTTTTCGTTTTCGTTTTCGTTTTCGTTACTCGCTGGCTCCGCATTGCTGCGCACCGCAGCAGCTTTTGTTGCTGGTGTGAACGGATCGATTTGCAACGTTTGGGGAAACACCATCGGATCCACAGCCACGGTCAGGTCCGAGTAATGCATCGTTTCGACGTCAAAGCCGAGCGTTTGGCACCGCTGAGTTACGACAGCTTTGATCTGTTCGTTTTCACAAATCACCCATCCCTTGCCGCCACCCAGCAACCACTTGGGCAAATGCTCGATCGCGACCAGGTTCGTTGCCTCGTCCAACATCGTTTCGGTATTCACCACGACGAAGTCAAACCGCTCTTTCGGTGCAATCGCAGCCGAGATCGCGTCGGTTGCGGGATCGACCAGTCGGCTTTCGATCAATGCGTCCTGTTGTGCAATCGCTACGTTGTAGCGCACGCATGCATGTGTCGCACGATTGGGTGATAGCACGACGATTTTCTTGGCCCCTTCGGCTGCGCACTGAATCGCAAAATATCCCGTGCCGGTTCCCAATTCTAAGATCAGTCTCGAATCGACACGCTGTTTGGCAACAATTTCACTGCGCAAAAGCGCCGTATTCTGAGGTTGATAGGGAACCGAAGCGAATTGCACAATCACGCCTCCTAGGTCATCAGTAGCCCAGGTTTGCTCGACTTCGAAATCGTAATCCAAGTCCTCACGCGACCGCGAGCAGCCGGGGACGAACATCATGACGGCAAGAGCCAATGACAAGTGACGACTTTCCATACCACCAACTGCAGGGTCGCAAACGAATCGACGTACTAAGAAACCAGTGTAGCGAATCGATCAATGCCGCAATTGCGATTACCGCACCTTGCACTTGAACTCGATGGTGGTCCCTTCGCCGACCTTCAGTTCTTGGGCGAACTTCCATGTCATTCGCAACGAATTGTCGTCGTTCATGCTGGTCGAGAACTCTGCATTGACTGAGTTTTTCTGGCTATCTGGAACATATTGCAATCGTGCGGACAGGCTATCGGTCAACACAATGTCGCTCAGCGGTGAATCGCCGACGTTGTCGACTCGCAACAAGAATGTCACGACTTCCCCTGGCAGAGCGTCGCCGCGATCGGCAACCTTGCAAATCCGCAGTCGTCCGTTGGGCAATTCGTAAACCACAAGCTCGCGCGCCGTTTGATCACGCGTGACCGCCGCGGCGACTTCGCCGGCAACAGCGACGACCACTTCTTGATCGACCGACCAAATCGTTGCCGCTTGGTCACCGATAAGGATGATCGGCAGATCGTCTTTGATCAGGATACCTCGGTTCATGATCGACAGATTAGCCAAGATTGCTAAGACGTCCTCTGCCATGCGAGGTTGCAACACGTTTTCGACCGGAACCCCACGATCTCGGGCTCGCATCGCGTCAGGGCCGCGGACCAAGTCGTTGCGGATTGGCAAGTCACGTCCGGTCACAGCCAATCCTGGCTCGTCGTGATCGACTCCGATTGGCGAATCGCGATTGATCATCTTCTGTGGACCGACAGCGATTTCACCGATGTCTGCACCGGTCACGCGTCGAACCGAACCGAATCGAGGGGCATAGACACAGACACGATTGCTGGGCGTGACATGGGTCTCGCCGCGTACCGTGGTGTAACGTGCCACAGTGTCTTCGACCTCAACACCGATAATCTGGTCACCGACGCGTGCGCGTGCTTTGGGTAACTGATCGCCACCATTGCAGAGAAACTCGTTGCCATCGATTCCCTGTGGGTTAGGGATCATCGGCAACATCACACCGACTGGTCCGCAACCTTGATCACCAAACGCATTCGGTTGACAACTCATGCAACCGTTGGCGCATCCTGGCGTTTGACAAGCGATACCATGACCGCCGCCAGAAACCATCTGGCGCAGCGGTCCGCCGTGACGCAATCCGACAGGTGTTGCCGTGATCGTGTCGCCGAACGAATCGTCACCGATTCTTGCCGAGGCGCTTGGCTGTACGGCAGCTTGGTCGGAAAATCTTTCCTCATAAGTTACCGGAACCACCGCTTGAATCGGACCGTTTGCGGTCGGCATCGACGTGGCTCGAACAGACGAGTTATAAGGTTTCGACGTTTCTACGGCTACGTTTCGCTCCGCCGCAGCGTTTGTCGCAGGTCCGACTGTTTTCGATAAACGAATCTGCTTGGGCCCGGTGGCGCAGCCGACGATTAAAGCCAGGCCGATCATCCATAAGATGCAACGATCGCGTGTCGCGACAGAATTGGAACGGTGGTTGATGAAGTTTCGCATTCTGTCCACCGGCAGGCATCGGGTCATGGGTATGGAAAATCTTATCGCTATGTGACTGGCGTTTTTTGAAAACCAGTCATTGAGAAAACTTAAGGTGCCGCTGGAAAATCCGGCTGTGTTTGTTCGCTTAGGCCGTCATCAAACGGTACGTCTTGGACCGGCGAATCGATTCTCACCCAAGGCGGATAGCCGAAGAAAAACTGAGGCAACAACGACTGGTGCGTCGGCGGAGTGACCGATCCGATGCGAATGATCGCCACTGGTTTCCCCAACGTATCGGCAACATGCAGAGGGTCTTGATAAGGTGGTATGTCCAGCGTGATACCCGATTCGGGCGTCGTATCAATGGGAACCGCCGACGTGGGGTCTTCTAAATAAATCACCCGCGTCACCATGCGGCCTGACAGGGCGTCACGCAGATCGTCCAGTTCCAGATGGATCGGAATCGGATGTCGCACAGCCAAGTGATGTGGCGGATAAGTACGGTCGATCACTTCGATGGTCGGGAAAATTTCTTCGCCTTCGAAGCCCGGGATCGCTGTGACGCGAAAACGATACACGCCGCCGACCAGCAGTCCCGCGTGCAGGGGCGTCTGCGAAGGCATAGGCGGTTGAAACACGCCGTCGACACCCAGCGAAAAAGCTGTTGAACCGGGGCCACGAAATGCGACGGGTTGATAGTAACCTGCCACCGCACCCCACCGCTGCAACCGCGCGCCACCGACTTCGCCGGGCAAGCTGTCGGCCGAGTGGATACGATGCAAGCCGGCGGCTGCGCTGTTGGGTGAACCGCTGAGTGCGGATCCGCCCGGACGTGGCAAACCACCGCCGGGGAATTGGGCCCAAGCGTGGGTTGTATCAACGGTCGCGACCACGGCACATAAAGTGACCAGTAGCCGGGGCCATAGGATCAGGCGGCGTGTCGCTGCGTTTCCGTTAATTCGCATGAGAATCGTCTTTCGCGTTTTGTCCCGACGACACATCCAAGGCAACCGAAATCCTGAAACGACCAACGCCGGGCCGAGGTTACCGCGGTCCCGGCGTTGATTTCGATTCGAAGTCTGGCCGATCCGTTTTGAGCAAAAGTCATCACGAATCAGCCGTCAATCTGTCGCGGAGCGACCTAGCGAACCCGCTGGCTGGTTCTGTCATGATCAGGACGCGTCATCGGGATACCCGGATGAACATTCTGCTCGGTGACATGAATCCGGCTGACAGGATTCGGATAGCTTTGCCCAGGTGCTTGGCGAACATCGATCTTGAGCGTGTCGACCGGTTGAGGAATGTTCATCGGCGTATGATTACGCATCACATGCTTCTTCAACCCCGCTGGACTGCCCAACGGGATGTGGGGTGGTCCGGGCAGTCCGATCGGTGTGCCTGACATCGGCATGCCGTACTGCGGAGCAGTCATGCCAGAGACCATGCCGGGCAAACTTGGCGGCATCGGGTTTCCACCTCTTCCGTCAGGTCCGCATGCACCACAGCCTTCGGTCATCGACGGTGCGAATGGTACAGGCATGCCGACGATGCCGGGGCCCATCATGCCGCCACCAACCATCCCAGGGCCGCGTTCGTTGCCGCCAGCCATTTCGATGTCTTTGTCACCCAAACGAATGATCGCCAAGATCGAACCACGACGGTCGGCTTCGACGATCGGGTCGATTCCTGGATCGAGCCGCGTGCTGACAATCGTGTCGATGCCCGCAAGAGCAGGACCTTGGAAGTCAGGATCTGGCAAGTAAATCACCTTCGTGACAAAATTACCGGTCAAAACTTGGTCGAAGTCTTCTTGAGTGAACTGGACCGGAATCGAGTTGTGTGCCAGATAAGCACCGCTGCGTGGGTTGGCAAACGCCAACTCCAGCGTCGGATACAGTTCGACACCCTCTCGATTGAGGATATTGGTCACTTTCAAGCGATAGAGGCCGCCTTGAGGGAAGTTCTGGCGGGCCGGAACGATCAAGGGCTCGCTGTCGAACATCCCGCTGCCCGACGCGTCGTAGCGGATTCGCATCGATTCAGGCGACCCGAAGGTGACCTGGACCGTTGGTGGAGCCATCGGCATCATCATGCCGCCGTGCAACACGCCACCACCGGGCGGAACATAGACGCCGCCGCCATGCATGCCACCCATCGATGGGCCGCAGCCTTCTGGGCCGCACTGGGCGTAATTGGTTTGCATGATCTCGCCCGATGCCGAAGCAGCGGTCGGTCCCTGCGGACCTGCGCCACCGGCCATCGGATATTCGGACGGGTATTGCGATGGGCTTTCCATCGGATGTCCATTGACAGGAGCTCCTCCCATCATGCCTGGCCCCATCATCTGTGGACCCATCATCT
>DNWZ01000835.1 GCA_003506095.1 Planctomycetaceae bacterium
CGCCGCAACACTGAGGAAATGTGAATTTGCCGTTCCGCCCTTCCAGCCGGTTGAGAAAACAGACCAGCCGGGCGTTAGTGCCGAAATTGCCATCTCGGTCAGGGATTCAAAGTGCCGCCCTTGTTCTGTGTAATTTGCTCCAAAGGCGTTTCGCCACCAGTCGTAGCTTACAGCTAACGATAGTGTCAGCAAGAATTTGTGCGCGGTTTGATTTGTTGCGTCACCAGACCTTTTGACCCAATTGCCGTCGATTACCACGCCATAGTATCCGCCACTATGTTTTTTTCGCTGCTCAATTTCAAGCCATGCTACCTGCGCGATTTCTCTTGCAAAGTCCTGATTTTGATACAATTCTTCTTCCAGCAGAACATCAACAACGTCGGTAACTGAAACCTCGATATCTTCAAAAAGTACCGATCCTTCAATCCAGTCAGCAAAAACATCGATATCAATGTGATGCTGCGTTACTGCCCGTTGTCGGGCTGCAATTCCGCGAGTTGGGAGTAGAATCATAATTGCTCCTCATCAAGCATGCCGCGTATGGCAGGAAAGATGTTTAGCAATTGGTATGTGTCCGCCCCCAGTCTTTTAACAGCCTTTTGAAGTTCTTTTTCGCCCTTGTGCAAATGAATCGTACGCAGCGCTTCTTCCACAGCATCCGATGCCTGCGAAATTAGACGGGTAAGTTCAGGAATGTCGCCGCCAGCCAGTTTAAAGGCATACTCGAACTCTGGCTCGATATTCGATTCCAGGTATTTAATCGCGTCTGAACTCTCGAGAAGCTGACCAAATCGCGATATCTGTCAAGTATCTGTAACAAGGGGAGGAGTTTTCTTGGTTCCATACAGCCAGCGGCTAAAGTGAGCAAGTCGCCCGTGCTTACCCTTCTTGACAGGGCTCTTTGCGGCTTTCGGATCAGCGTTTGAGTCTACGCCTAAGTATTGCTGAGTGCCTTGTTTCTGAAGAGCATCGTACAGGACTGTAAATCTATGCTCTGCCTTTTCTGTAGGGAAATCAGCGACCACGTTCTCGATCTGTAAAAGCAGTTGGTAGGCGACGTAGTGACGCCTGACTGCAGGCGCTGTGCTTCCGATCTTTCGGGCGACTTGCTCATAGGTCATCTTGCTTTCGTCGATTAGCTGAGTAATGAATCCAGCTTTCTCGTCCGCGTCCCATTGCTTGATCCCTGTGACATGACGGAAACCTAGAAACGCCTGAACGTCAAAACGGGAGTCGGCAAGGACATAAGGAACTTGATCAAACAGACCATTGGGAATTTCGAAATCCTCAACCATTGAGGCCCATTTTCGTGATGGCGCGTCGCCTTTTGAAGCGTTTTGTAGAACTTTCAATGCCGCAAGCCGCCGGTTACCCTCCACAACAACCAATGAACATCTCTTGCGATACAGCGGCTCCTCGACAACGATCAATGGTTCGTGGGACCAAAATCCGCCGCTTTCCAGGTAGGATGCCGCAAGTTCATCCAATTTCCACTCAAACATCCATTTGAGCAATTGGTCCTGCGACGTTTCCTTCGCCATACGATGTCGACCTAGCCGCGGGTTCATAGGATCAAGGTTTAGGCTTTCAACGTCCAAGTGGGAAAGTTTGGTGCTCACCGACATTTTTCATCACGCCTTCTGTTCATCAGCTCTGCCATTTCGATAATCCGATTTCTTAAACTAGAAAGTTCTGCATAAATCGCCGGTCCGTGTCGAAGCAATTAGCGAAAGAAACTTAACAAGCCTGCTATAGTGTCAAATCTAGCGTTAAGCGTACCATTTCCCCATGAGATCCGCACCGACTCACTCGCTTCGTCTTCAGTAAGCCCCATCGCAAGTAAAACATGGCTTGGAGTGTAGATGTCACTGGTGCAAGCAGAACCGTTTGAAAACGCATGCGATTTTCGGAGTGCCAACATGAGTGCCTCGCCATCGACGCCTGTAAATCTAATGTTTATCACATGCGGTTGACATCGTGTCGCGTCGCCGTTAATTGAGTGCTCGACTTTGTCCAAATCATTAAACAGACCGTTTCTCACCGCTGCAGACTCCGCGGCGCGGGAGCGTGATTCGAGCTTTGCAAAATATGCGGCGATACCAAATCCAACCGTTGGTGCGACCGGTACGGTGCCTGGTCGAAGTCCGCGTTCCTGGCCACCACCATGTATTAAGGAGGCAAGGGGAATTCTAGTTTTTCCCTGACGTTTGACTACCAATGCGCCGATTCCTTGTGGACCATAGATTTTGTGACTGCTAGCGGAGAGCAGATCAAATTCGATGCCAGCCAATCCGTCCTCTTTTCCAAAGGTTTGGGCGGCATCAATGTGAAAAAAAGCCGATCTACGCCGTAACGCTTCGGCGATTTCTTTGACTGGCTGAATGATTCCTGTCTCGTTGTTGGCGTGCATTACCGAGACCAACAGTGTATCATCTCGGACTCGTCGAATTACGTCGCTAGGATCAACGTAACCGCCTCTGCAAACTGGAGCTAATTCAATTTCGAACCCCTTTTTAGCAAGGTACTCAAGCGGTTCAAGCACAGCCTTATGTTCGATCGCGGTCGAAATAATGTGCTTCTTGCCGGTTGCTTCCCCATGCGCTGCCAAGCCAAGGATGGCTAGGTTATTGCTCTCTGTGGCACCACTCGTGAATATGACTTCCTCAGGTTTGGCAGCTACCACTTCGGCAACTTGTGATCGAGCATGTTCGACAGCATCCTTGGCTCGCTGCCCATACACATGAGTGCGACTGCCAGAGTTGGCTGGTGGCCCTAGATACCATTCCTTCATTGCCTCGAAAGCGCGAGGATCGAGCGGCGTCGTTGCGTTGTAGTCGAGATAAATGGGATCTGGCATGATCTTGAATGCGCCCTAGGTCTTTCGTATTTCGATTTGTTCGCTACTGATGCAAACCTCGTAGTCTCCGACCAATCCCCATACAGCTCCAATTCCGCCGTGACGGGTTATCTGAATTGGAACAAAATGGCTCACAGTTTCTCTCGGAGAAGAGGGCTGTCCGTGTCCGCAATATGTCTGCCCCGCGGCGATTCGAATCTCCGTGACCACTTGTCCGCTTGAATCCAGCAATAGCTGAAAGGACGCAACTATCGATTCTTCAGGGTCTTCGATCGTTCCAACGAGGTAGTCGACCTCGCCGTCGGCAATGATAACAGACAGGTTGGGGAATGTGCGTTCCAGGGCCTGTTCCGCTTCGTCAATCGTCCACATTATCGTTGCCTCCTGAAGAAAACCGAGCACACCTTGAACTCCACTATTGCGACGATGGAAGTTTGCGGCTAATCTTTGTGGAAGTCAATTTTAACTTCCATGCGAGAGCGTTGCAATGGCCGCTTTTGAATACGTTTTTCCATCGATTCGAGGCGTTCAGGCGAGTCGTGAATACTACGTCTCGATGTGCCCAATGCGTTTGATTCCCCGCATCTTCATTTTTGACGAGGATGAACTCAGGCCTGAGTTGCGATCGCAACGGGTTCTCAACAGAGCACGCGTTCCCGAAATGGCACGGTACCTCACTCGCAATCCAAAGAACTACACTTTTTCTGCACTGACCGCTTCAATTGACGGCAACGTTCGGTTTGAGCCTTTGGGTGAGGATGACGGCGAGCGCAATATCGGACGCCTGCATGTCCCGATGAATTCAAAGTTTGTAATTAATGACGGCCAGCATCGTCGAGCGGCTATTGAAGCGGCGTTGCACGACAATCCCGATCTGGGTGATGAGACCATTTCAGTAGTATTCTTTCTGGATGTTGGTTTGAAGCGTTGCCAGCAGATGTTCGCTGACTTAAACCGCTACGCGATCCGCCCCACTACGTCGCTTGGCTTGCTTTACGACCATCGTGATAGTTGGGCGAGCATTGCGAAGAGTGTTGTGTCTGGCGTTGACGTCTTTAGCGGGCTAACGGAGATGGAGCGTAGTACAATCTCAAATCGATCAATAAAGCTGTTCACGCTTAGCGGCATTCATAACGCAACGCTGGTTCTTTTGTCTGGATTGGATTTCCCAAACGATAACGACGAGTCGCGTGTTGAGATGGCCTGTGAATTTTGGAATGCTATTGCGCCCCACATCCCGGACTGGGGATTGGCAAAACAACGCAAGGTTAGTGCTGCTGATCTTCGTCAGGGTTTCATCCATTCCCACACGCTTGCGCTTGCCGCGCTCGCAAGGGTCGGAAATGCGCTGCTAAATGCCAAGGCGAATGGCTGGAAAACCAAATTGAAGAAGCTCGAAAGGATAGACTGGTCGAGAAGCAACCCGCAATGGGAAGGGCGAGCGATGAACACAGGCAGGCTCTCGAAACGCCATGTGAATGTTACATTGACCGCAAATCTGATTAAAACAGCTATGGGAATTGCGTTGACACCTTTGGAAGAGGATCTCGAGTTGCAATTTAAGGCAGGAAAAAATGGCAAAAAGTAGTTCGCCCGGTACTCTAAGCACAAACGAACACTCGGCCTTTGCCGAGGATGGTTTCGCGGTCGTTGTAAAACGTGTGATCGAAGAACTGCAGGAATTGTATCTGTGGGACGAGGTGCCTTGGATCGTTGGGTATAGCGGTGGCAAAGACTCCAGCGCCGTGTTGCAGCTTGTTTGGCTGGCGATCTCGAAATTGCCGGCCGAGAAGCGAACGAAGCCAGTCCACGTGATTTCGACGGATACGCTTGTCGAACAACCGGTCGTGGCCGCTTGGGTCGATGCGTCGCATGCGAAAATGCGGGCGGCGGCAGTGGAGCATGGGCTGCCAATCACGCCTCACAAGCTGACGCCGGATACGAAAGATAGCTTTTGGGTGAATTTGGTCGGGAAGGGGTATCCTGCGCCACGCAAAAAATTTCGTTGGTGTACCGAGCGGATGAAGATCAATCCGTCCAACCGCTTCATCCGCGATGTGGTTCGTGAATCGGGGGAGGCGATGTTGTTGCTGGGGACTCGCAAGCAGGAGAGCCAACGCCGTGCTCGCACGATGGCCGAACATGACAAAAAGAAGATCCGTGATCGACTGACACCGAACGCCAGCCTGCCCAATTCGATGGTCTACACGCCGATCGAAGATTGGACCAATGATGATGTCTGGTTGTTCTTGATGCAGGTGAAAAACCCTTGGGGGCATACGAATAAATCGCTGCTGGGGATGTATCAGGGCGCGTCGGCGGATGGTGAATGTCCGCTGGTGGTCGACACGACAACGCCGAGCTGTGGGAGTAGCCGATTCGGTTGCTGGACTTGCACGTTGGTCGACCAGGATCGGTCGATGGAAGCGATGATCAAAAATGATGATGAAAAGTTGTGGATGACTCCGCTGCTGGAGTTTCGCAACGAGTTGGGCGATTTTAAGAACGAAGCGACCCGTCGTGACTATCGCCGAATGAATGGGAACGTGTTTCTGGGGACGAATAAGTCGAGCGGTGAACGTTATCTGGTGCGTGGCCCCTACCGGCCAAAATGGCGGCAATATTGGTTGCAGCGATTGCTGGAAGTGCAGGAGGAGATCCGCAAGATCGGACCGCCGGAAGTCGCCCAGATCGAGTTGATCACGATGGACGAGTTGCATGAAATTCGCCGGATTTGGTTGCACGAAAAGCATGAGTTCGAGGACGCTGTGCCGGTGATCTACCAAGAGGTTACGGGCAAGGCGTTTGAATGTGTCGATGCGGACGATCGATTGCTGGGCCGTGAGGAATGGTCGATTCTAAATGAGATCTGCGGCGATGACGAAGATTTCTTGCAGTTGCAGATGCAGTTGCTGGATATCGAACGAAAGTATCGCAGCATGTCGCGGCGCAGTGGCGTCTTTGATGATCTGGAATCGTGTTTGAAGAAGTCACAGTTCGAAAGCGAGGAACAGGCGATCGCGGCGCGTCAGGATCAAGAGGAACGTCGCCGTCGAATTGACGATCCGAGCCACAATCCGATGCCGCAAACCGGGTTGCTGTTCGATTTGGACGAGTTTGATGAAACGGAAGTGTTTCAAATCGGTGAAGGGAGCGGCGAATGATCCTCGACCGACTGACTCTTCATAACTTTTGTCTTTATAAAGGCCAGCAAGTTTTCGATCTCGCCCCGGAAAACCGCGAGCGATGTGTCGTGCTGGTCGGCGGCTTGAACGGTGGTGGGAAAACAACGTTGCTAGACGCGGTGCAGCTCGCCTTATACGGCAGCCGTGCGCAAGTGTCGAAACGCGAAGGGATTCCCTATGACAGGTTTCTTCGCAACTGCATCAACCGTGGTGTCGATCCGTCGGATGGAGCATCCGTGGGATTGCAGTTTCGCTACGTTTCCGGAGGCCAGCAGAAACTATATGAGGTGCGGCGTTCGTGGGCACAAAAGAAGTCGAGTGTGCGTGAAACGGTCACCGTGCTTTGCGATGGGTTACCCGATCGGCATTTATCAGACCACTGGAATGATGTTGTCGAGGAATTAATCCCGCTGGGGATTTCGCGTCTATTTTTCTTTGATGCCGAACAGGTACGTTTCTTGGCTGACGACGATTCATCGCACGTTGCCTTAGGCGCGGCGGTTAAATCGTTGCTCGGTTTGGACTTGGCAGAAAAGTTGATCGCTGACGCGAGTATTATCGAGAACCGATTGTCAACACGGCTGGCGGCTTTAAGCGACGATCCGAGTTATAAGTCGCTGATGGCGGAGGTGGCGGAATTGTCCCAGCAGGTGACCAGCAAGAAGCAGCAGATCGGTGGACTGGAAAATCGCCGATTGCAAGCTGTCGCGGCCGAGAAGGCCGCGGATGAAGAGTTCAAGCAACTCGGCGGACCACACTGGTTGAACCGCGAAGCGCGCAAGGCTGAGTTGACACAGACTCAGGACGAGGAGCGTCGACTGAAGGAAGAGCTAGTACGGATTGCTGGAACCGATCTGCCGCTGATGCTGGTCCCGAATCTTGTTCGACGAACGTTTGTGCAAGACCAACAGGAACAACTGGCTCGCGAATCGAAGGTCATCGCTAAAACGCTGGTCGATCGTGACGGGTTGATTTTGAAGCGACTGAAAGATGAAGGGGCCAACAAAGACGTACTTGCCCTGATTAAAAAAGTGCAAGATCGTGATCGAAAAGAACGCTTAAAACTCGCCTCAACCGCGACACGCCACGGCCTGTCGGATCGTGCGCGCGTTGTTGTGGAAATGCTGGCGGAAGAGACTGGTGGCGATATTGCGGCGAAGCATTTAACTGACCTGTTGGCTACGTTGGAGAGTACGAAAGCGAAGCGTGAACAGCTGGAGCGTTCATTGGAAATGGCGCCCGAAGAATCGTCGGTGCAAGAAGTGTTCGCCAAATTTAAGAAAGCGACGGAAGCGGCAACAAAGATCAATGCCGAGTCAAAGGCGCTGACGAACGAGTTAGACGTACTGACCAAGGCTCGTGCGGAATCCGAAGCAAAAATCAAAGCGATCCAGCGAAGGAACGCCGATTCCGAAATCGATGCCGAAGAAACCGGACGCATGATCAAAATGGCTGTTCGGACGCAGGAAACGATGGCGCAATACCTGAAGGTGACGACGAATCGAAAGATTCAGCATTTGTCGAAGGAAGTTGGCGATGCGTTTCAATTCCTGCTTCGCAAGCAGTCGCTGATTGAGCGGGTCGAGATTGACCCTGAGTCATTTCGTATCACTTTGTTCGACAAGAAAGGCGAGGTTTTGCCCAAGGAGCGATTGTCTGAAGGGGAAAAGCAAATCTTTGCGATTTCCGTTTTGTGGGGTTTGGCGAAAGCATCGCCGAGACCTTTGCCAGCCATTATCGATACACCGATGGCTCGGTTAGACAGCGAACATCGGCGGCATTTGGTCGAACGATATTTCCCGCATGCGAGTCACCAGGTGATCGTGTTATCGACCGATTCCGAGGTGGATCGGTCGTCGTACGCGAATCTACTGCCGCACGTCTCACACGCATTTCATTTGCGTTACGACGAGGACGAACAGCGAACGGAAGTCGAAGAGGGTTACTTCCCTGCATTTCGGAAAGTCGGGAAGAAGGTGGCGGTATGATTCGCAACGTGAAACTTTCCAATCAAGCGAAAGAGCAATTGATTCGCTTGAAGACACGCACGGGAATTGACCAGTGGAACATCCTCTGCCGCTGGGCGTTAACCGTTTCTTTAAGAGAGCCGACACCGCCTACGCCGATCGAGTATCCGGCTGACAGCAATGTCGAAATGACTTGGCAAACGTTCGGTGGCGAGCACCATGAGATTTACCTCGCGATTGTCAAGGAACGATGCGATGCGGACGGACTCGATTGTACCGATGACAAGGTTGTGACCGCTCAATTTCGTTTACATCTGCACCGTGGCATAGGGTACCTGGCAACACCAGGTTCGATTCGAGGTGTGGATGATTTGGTCCGTTTAGTCAAATCTTCTTCAACCTGAGTAACCTGAAATGGCCTCCAAACCCAATCTAGCTTCGATCATTTCTAGCGTCCTGAAATCGGCCGGTAAGCCGATTACAGCTGATGCCGTTTTCGATGTGATTCAATCGAAATCGTTGTATGAGTTTAACTCCAAGAATCCGCAGGGTATCGTCCGGAACTGTTTGTCGAGGCATAGCATAGAAAATACACTGCCTAATGCGTCCAAGAAGAAGATTTTCTCGAAGCAGGGCGATGGAGGTTTCGATTTGATCTGAGGGCTGACGTGCTAGGATATCGGGGATATCCGCATCTTCTTTTGGGGGAAGTGCGCCGGGGTCAGCGACGGTCTTA
>DNWZ01000508.1 GCA_003506095.1 Planctomycetaceae bacterium
TCGTGGACCAGATTCGCAGCGGGCGTGCTGCGATCGAAGCTGAGCTGGCCAAGGTGATTGTCGGCCAACACGACGTGATCGAACAATTGCTGATTTGCTTGATCGCTGGCGGTCACTGCCTGATCACCGGCGCACCGGGTTTGGCCAAGACGTTGTTGGTTAGCAGCGTCTCGCAGATTTTTCACCTGAAGTTCCAGCGGATTCAATTCACCCCCGATTTGATGCCATCGGACATCACCGGTACGGAAATTCTTGAAGAAACGCCTGATGGCCATCGCAAAATGCAATTTGTCAAAGGGCCAATCTTTGCCAACGTGATTCTTGCTGACGAAATCAACCGTACACCGCCCAAGACTCAAGCGGCGCTGTTGGAGGCGATGCAGGAGCACCAGGTGACCGCTGGCGGCAGGCGATTCAAATTGGAAGAGCCATTTTTTGTGCTCGCCACACAGAACCCGATCGAGATGGAGGGTACTTATCCGTTGCCCGAAGCGCAATTGGATCGATTCATGTTCAACGTGATGATCGATTATTTGCCGGCTAAGGATGAATTGGCTGTGGTGATGCGAACGACAGCCAATCGCCCGGAACCGATTCAGGCGTTGTTTACGGGCCAGGATGTTGAAAACTTTCACGCGGCGGTGCGTCGTGTTCCGATCGCCGAGGAAGTGGCGATGATGGCGGTGCGATTGGCCGCGTCAAGCCGTCCGCAGCGCGAAGGGACGCCGGACTTTATCAATCAATGGGTATCGTGGGGCGCAGGGTTGCGAGCGGCACAGACGATGGTGCTCGGTGGCAAAGCTCGCGCGCTGCTTAATGGCAACGCACATGTGACGTTTGATGATATTCGCGCTCTCGCTAAACCGACGCTACGGCATCGGATCTTGCTCAGCTATAAAGCGGAAGCCGAGGGGATCAGTGTGGATGATTGCATCGATCGGTTGATCGCCGAAGTCATGGACAAGCGGGCGATCGGATGAAACAGTTCGCAGCCGGCATCGCTGCGGGAGCGGCGATCAACGATACCGGTCACGACCCCAGCGCGTTGATGCGGATCAAGAACCTGCAACTTCGCGCCCGATCGGTCGTCGAAGGTTTTTACAATGGTCTGCATCGCAGCCCGTTTCACGGATTTTCCGTCGAGTTTAGTGAGTATCGACCTTATACATTCGGTGACGACCCACGCGGATTGGACTGGAAACTTTATGCTCGAACCGACCGGTATTATATCAAACGGTTTGAAGACGAAACGAATCGCCATGTTTACCTTCTGTTAGATCGCAGCCGATCGATGGGCTTTGGCTCGTTGGAATACAACAAGAGCCAATATGCGGTTACGTTGGCCGCAACGATGGCCTATTTTTTTTCGCTGCAGCGTGACAGCGTTGGGCTATTGACGTTCGACGAATCGATCGGCGATTTCATTCCCGCTCGACAACGCCCAGGCCACTTTCGCCAATTGATGGTCGCTCTATCGCGACCGCTCTCTGGCAAAGATACGAATCTCGATTCACCGCTTCAGCAGATCGCTCAACTGATTTCCAAACGGGGATTGGTGATCTTGATTTCAGACCTTTTGGCACCGATCGATACTTTGCGAACAAACTTAGGGCTGCTGCGTTCTCGTGGCCACGAGGTGATGTTGTTGCGAACGATCGATCCCGGCGAATTGAAGCTTTCGATTACCCAAGCAACCATGGTGATCGACATGGAAACTGGGCGTGAAATGTATCTAGATCCGGTGGAAGCGGCAGACGCGTACGAGCGAAACTTTACAGCACACCGAGATCAGGTAACAAACATATGTCAGTCGTTGGGAGTTGACTTGTTTGAAATGCAAACCAACGAACCGCTTGCTGATTCGCTGATGCATATTGTTTCGACGCAGAAGCAACGTGGCGGACGTTCGGCGCGACGCGGGATGGTCGCTGGCGGTGCGAAAGGAGGCGGTACATGAGTTTATTGGCACCTCTCTACATATTGGGTGCGCTCGCTGTCGCGGCTCCGGTGATCTTTCACCTGATTCGTCGCCAAGTAAAGCAGCGAACGCCGCTTAGCACAATGATGTTCTTGCCGAACACGCAACCGAAGCTCAGTCGCCGCAGTCGATTGGAAAATCTGCCGCTGTTGCTGCTGCGGGCACTGGCATTGCTTCTGCTCGCGCTCGCATTCTCAAGGCCATTTCTGCGAAACTCGGCGACAACAGATGTGGATGCAGCAAGTCGCCGGATTGTCGTGATGGTCGATACCAGCGCGAGCATGCGTCGTGGTGATTTATGGAACCAGGCGATCGAACAGTTGCGTGATGTGACGTCAACATTACAACCCGGCGACTCACTGGCGATTGTGACTTTTGATTCCCAGCCGCGACTTCGACTTGGGTTTGATGCAGCGGCGGAAATGAGCGTCGAGTCGCGACGTACCGCAGGCGACCCAATTTTTTCCAGTGAACAACCGACTTGGAACTCGACAGACTTGGGGGCGGCCTTGCGTTTTGTTGCCGATCTGTCAACAGGCGATGAGCGGACGCAAGGGACGACCGAAGCGGTTGAAGTTTCTGCGGCGGGTACGGGCGACGAAGCCACGGCGGTGCAAGCCGGATCGGCGGTCGAGACCCAGGTTGTTTTGATCAGTGACATGCAAGCCGGAACGAGTTTGGATGCATTGCAGGGAATTGCTTGGCCAAAACGCTTGCCGGTCGAAGTGCGATCGGTGATCGCGAAAGAAAAAACGAACGCATGGCTCACTTTGCCAGCCCAACAAGAAGAAATCGTTGGTGCGGCACCTCGTGAATCGGCGAGTGAGCGAGATGATCGACAATTCCGGTTGCGAGTCAGCAATGCACAGCAGTCACAACGATCACAATTTCGTTTGGCTTGGATTGACCCGTCAAAGCCGATTGATGCAAAGGCGGGTTTGACGGTCGAAGTGCCGCCCGGGCAATCGCGGATCGTTCGCGTTGAACAACCGCCGACTGGTGCGACAGCGATCGAATTGTTTGGCGACGACCAAGATTTTGACAACAAACGTTATTATGCCAGCGAACCGCCTCGCGATCAGACGCTGATGTTTGTGGGTAACGATATCGCCGAGCCTCGCGATAGTTTGTTTTATTATCTTCAACGCCTATCGCTCGACACACCTAAACGCAGAGTTTCCATTCGATTGATGGCCGATTCAGTGCCCGCATCGATTGATGCGGGAGACGTGCCCATGCTGATTGTCTCGGGTGAAATCAACGATGAGGCGGCGGAAACGTATAAACAATATGTTCAATCCGGTGGCAGCCTACTGTACGTCGTGCCGTCGGCCAGCGGCAATGATGTTGGACAGAAGTCGTTACGCCGATTGACTAGGTCGCAAGAGTGGACGATTGGTGAAGCGGAAGTCAAGGATTATACAATGTTGTCGCAAATCGACTTTTCACATCCCTTGTTCGCTCCATTCGCTGATCCTAAGTTCAACGATTTTTCCAAGATCCGATTTTGGACGCATCGCAGTTTTGTCCAGCGGCCTGATGGTTGGGATGTGCTGGCTAGTTTCGAAGGTGGCAGTCCAGCGATCTTAGAGCGATTGGAATCGGAGCCAACGAGTAACAAGACTGGAAGAATTTGGCTCTTGGCTGTCGGTTGGCAACCGCTCGAAAGCCAGTTGGCGTTGTCGACAAAGTTTATTCCGCTGATCTTTGGAATGTTTGATGCCAGCGACAACAATCCTAATAGCGGTATCCAGACATCTTTACACCCAGGGACCGCTGTTTCGGCCTTGGTTGGTACTGACCAAAAACTGCCCGAGGTTTATCAATTGTCTACTGAGGCAGCGAAAACCGCTGATGAGGTAGCGGGAAAATTGATTGAAGCGTCGATTATCGATCAGCCGGGCGTCTATCAACTGGTAAGTGATGGGCGGCAAGAGAAGATCGCGATCAACATCGCTGAATCAGAGAGCCAGACCGACCCGATCGGATCGGACGAGCTGGAAAGAATGGGTGTGGTGGTCGGCAAGGCGATCGCTCCCGTGGATGCCGCGATTGGCGAGCGTCAACTGCGTGACGTCGAATTAGAAAGCCAACAAAGAATCTGGAGATGGTTGTTGATTGGCGTGCTTGGCCTGTTAGCCGTCGAAACACTCGTCGGTGGTTGGATCGGTCGCCAACGACGGCCAGCCACAAGCAGTTAGCCGGCCTGGGACACCCTTTGGTTCACGGCATACCGGTAAGATGCGTCGACATCAAGATTCGCTCAAACTTTTGTTTTCAAGTTTGGGGATATCGGGTCAAGCCAATACCGACTTAATCACTTTGCCATGAACATCGGTCAAACGAAACTCGCGACCTTGATAGCGATAGGTCAATCGCTCGTGATCGATCCCTAATAAGTGCAGCAGCGTTGCATTCAAGTCATGCACATGCACGGGATTCTCCGCGATGTCCATCCCAAAGTCGTCCGACGCGCCATAACTGACACCTCCGCGGACTCCGCCTCCGGCCATCCATACGGTAAACGCATCCTTGTGATGATCGCGCCCAGGAACCTTGCCGTCGGCTGCGGCGGCACCTTGGCTGAGCGGTGTGCGACCGAACTCCGATCCCCACACAATCAATGTGTCTTTCAATAAGTCACGTTGTTTGAGATCGCTTATAAGAGCCGCCATCGGTTGATCCACATCTTTGCATTTGGCGGGAAGACGGGTTGCGATTCCGCCATGATGGTCCCAATCGGAATCGTACAGCTCGATCAGTCGTACGCCTCGCTCCACCAAACGACGCGCCAGCAAACAATTGTTCGCAAACGACGCCTTTCCGGGCTGGGCACCGTATGCGGTCAATGTCTCAGCGGTTTCATTTTCAATGCCCATCAATTCCGGCACCGAAGCTTGCATTCGATAAGCCATCTCATACTGAGCGATTCGCGTCGCGATCTCCGGATCACCCGTTTCTGTTAAATGTTCCTGATTCAATTTCCCCAGCGAATCTAAAACCCGTCGCCGATCGTCGGATGTGTGCCCATCGGGGCTCGACAGGAACAATACCGCATCGCCTTGCGATCGAAACTGAATCCCCTGATAAACGCTCGGCAAAAATCCGCTCGACCAAAGACTGGTCCCGGCGCCACCCGCCGGACCGCTGACCAAAACCACATAAGCCGGCAAGTCCTCATTCTCGCTGCCCAACCCATAAGTCACCCACGAACCGAAACTCGGTCTGCCACCGCGTCCAAATCCGCTGTGCAAGAACATCTGTGCCGGCGCATGGTTGATTTCTTCGGTATGCACCGAACGGATCACCGCCAATTCATCAGCCACCGTGGATAAGTGCGGCAGCAGGTCGGAGATCGTTTGGCCGCTTTCACCGTGCTTGTGAAACTTCCAGGGTGAGGCGGCCAGTGTCGAGGTCTTTCCGATGAACGCGAAATCGCGACCATTGGTCACCTCTGGTGGACACGGTTTGCCATGCCATTTCGCCAATTCAGGCTTCTCGTCAAACAGATCCAACTGCGACGGTGCGCCGATCATGTGTAAATAGATGACATGCTTTGCCGTTGGTTGATGGTGCGTCGTTATCTTGCCGATTGATAACTCCGCGGCATTGGACGAATCTTGGTTCAACAACGACGCTAGAGCGATCGTCCCGAGTCCCAAAGAACTGGTTTGGCCAAACAACCGCCGACTGATCTTTGAATCGTGGTCACTCATTCGATTACTCCTTGGTGATCGTTTCATGCAAGTTCATCAGTACCGTCGCGACGCTGTACCACGCCGAAAAATCGGCCGGTGAAACGTCTCGGGGCAATTGAACGTCGGTGATCAATTGGTTTGCCGTTTTGGGCGACTCGGTCACCGCACGAAGCTGGTCTTGATAGAGCTGGACGAGCGTGCGTGTTTCTGAAACGCGTGGACGTCGTGCCGTCACTCGTCGAAACGCCGCTTCGATCGCCGACTCCAAAGATTGATGCTGCGCGTCGGTCGCCGCACGAACGGCTAACGCTTTGGTCGCTTCCACGTAAACCGGATCATTCAATAAGGTCAGCGCCTGGAGCGGTGTGTTGGAACGTGATCGCTCGGTGGTGCAGGTCAACCGAGCGCTGGCGTCAAAATTGATAAAGCTTGGGTAGGGGGCCCCGCGTTTAATGACGACATAAACACCACGACGATAGCGGTCGCCGCCTGGGCTGACCTCATACTCATAATTCGTTCCGCCCA